>JABSQK010000563.1 GCA_013215875.1 Lentisphaeria bacterium | reverse complement strand
TTATTTTGGGACAAAACGTTATCTGGATCACTGCAGCTCAAACTCAAGGTACGGGTGCAAAACTGGTTACGCAGATAATACGTCTTAGAAAAGCCTATATTATTGGTCTGGAAGACGATGAAGGGGAAGAAGGGGAGGGTGCTCCGAATGATGATCTTGTCACCGCATTGCTGGGCTTTCTGGTGGATAATCCGGATAACCCGGCAGATGCAAAATTCGAAATATATCGCAATCGAGGTATTTTGATCATCCGCAATACCAAAGAAAATCTCAAAATGGCCCAAGAAATTATTGCTGCTTTTGATAGAGACCCTCTACAAGTTTTAATTGAAACACGGTTTAAAACACTGTCCAAAAGTCAATTAAAACAATTGGGTGTCACCATAGAGAAACTGCAAGTCAGCAATGCCTATGAAAATAACAATACGATTAACATCGATACAAAGACACCCCCGCTTCCCACAGCGATTGGTGATGGTCCTTCCTTTAGCATGGCAGGTATTATTGAGCGCTACGATTATGAAATATTAATCGAAGCAATTGAAACAAAAAGCCTCGCTAAAACCTTAACTGCGCCACGAGTTACAGTGATAAATAATCAAACCGCAGAGATTCGCCGCGGCGATCAGATGTATTACTTTGATGAATTCGATGTTGAATCGACAATAACAGATAGCGAAGCGGTTTCGGTTGTGGTTCCACAGGGAGAGGCCAAGGAGTTGGAATTGGGCATAACCTTCAAGGTGCGTCCAAGTATAGCCAACGATGGTAAAAGTATAATTATGGAAATCGAATCTGAAATTACCGAATTTATTGAATTTGTAACCTTTGCAAATGACATTCAATTGCCACGAACCAATGAAAATTCGATACGAACAAAGGTTGGAGTCAATAGCGGCCAGGTTGTCATACTGGGTGGTCAGCTCGCCAGCCAGTCTCAAGATGCTGAAAGCAAAGTGCCATTTTTTGGTGATATCCCTCTGATTGGTCGATTTTTCAGGAAAACAGAAACCAGTAACAATCCTGAACATTTAATTATTTTTATAGCCGCGACTATTATTGATTTTGACGGAAACAGCAATATCACACGTGATGAAGACGGTAAGCTGAAGCCTCAGGAGTAAAGAGATGTATAGCCAAATTGCCGGTCTCGATATTGGCCAGACAAATACCAAGCTTGTTATCGTAGAAAAAAAGGGGAAGAACTACGTTATTAAAAAAGCGTTGTCGTTCACCAATAGTGACGAAGGTATTATCGATGAGACCGAGCTTCTCGAGCATCTCGGTTCATGGCTTAGAGAAAATAAACTCATGAAAGAAGAACTTTGTATTGGTATCCAGCAATACATGCCGATGATTCAGGTTTCTGATTTTCCTCAGTGTTCCGGGGCCAAACTTCAAGAAATGGTTACTTATGAAACACACCAGTTGGCTGGCTTGTCCAATGATGCCTTTGTCGAGGATTTTAAAAGCCTCAAGCCTGATGAAAACTCTGTAAACCCGGTTATGATTGTTGTGTGCCGGGAAGATGCGATTGACATACGTATTGACCCCCTGGAAAATTCCGGCGGCAACATTGCTGATATCTGCATGGATGGTGAGGCACTGGAATCAACCTTTCTTACAGTAAATAAGACGAGTGATACGGGTGTAACTCTGCTTATCGATATCGGTACCGATAATTCGACACTTACAATAATGAAAGATAACCAGGCGATACATTTTGCCAGCTTTCTTTATGGTAGCGCCTTATTTTCAGAGTCCATTGCGAAACATGAAGGTATTTCCAGTCGCGAAGCAGATAAGCTTAAATTGGAAGGTACGGTTACAGATAACCCTGACAATCCTCTGACAGTTGCAGCCGGGAAATTCATCTCTGAACTGGAAATATCCCTGGATAACTGGCGCTCACATTCTGAACATACTGCAGCATTAGAAATTCACGAAATATTTCTTACAGGTGGTGGTAGTAAGTTGGATGGGCTTGATGACTATTTATCCACCCATTATGCTGTAAATACCTCTCCCCTTTCTGTTCCGGCTCTCGATAATTTAGAGTCCCATGGCTCTTATCATATCGCATATGGACTGGCCATTACGGCCTTGAAGAAAAATGAAAATAAGCTTTCTTTACTTCCTCAGGACAGGAAGTGGGATGCACTGAGACGTGTACGAATTCCATTGTTGTATGCATCTCTGATTTTTCTCATTCTCAACATTTCAGCATTCATGTTTGTTTATAAAGAATCCCTGTCTAAAGAAAGAAAAAACCTGGCAATGAATAAGCGCAGATTAGCTGAATGTGAGGAGCTCTTGCCGAAACTCAAAGAGGAAAGGTCCAAGGTTGAAAACCTCGACCATATGCTTAAGCCTTTCGCTGCAAAAGGAAATCGTAATCGAATTTTTCGTGATAGCCTTATACTCATCAGTAAGACAAAAAATAAGCCCGATTGGATGGTTTTTATGGCCGATACAAAAAGTTACCATAACATTGAAGATAGCAGTGGGCCGATAAAAAAATGGGGAAAAAGAAATTCTAAATCTAATATTATTGATACCAGCACCGTCGAACCCTGGACGGAGCTTTATTGCAGCGGTTTTACTCCTAAGAATAATGCTCAGCCCTGGAAAAGTGTGGCAGAGATGATGAAAAAATTAGATGAGTCAGATTTATTCAAATCGGTCGTTTTGAATGCGCATCGATCGAAGATGGATATCGCCGCAGGTGAAGACTGGTCATTTTTCAAAATGCGACCATTCGCCTTACGCCTGCCGCTTGAAGCAGTGGAATTTAAGGTTAAAGCAAAATGAATCTTTCAAAATTATATAAACAAATTGCCGGGCTTTTTATACTTATTATAATGGCCAGCGTTGCATTCGCTTATTTTGTTATTGTTCCGGATATAAAACACAATCAAAAACAGAAAAGTGAAAATAATGCAAAAGAATTAGATTTGAAAAAGCGCTTTACCGGTATCCCGCTCAGCCCTAGTGAAATCCGCTTGCAGCAGGATGAGATGACTAAGCTTTATGACACCACACTGAAGGATGTGACAAATGTCTTTATGAAATCGGAGACACAATTTAAGCCTTTAATTGATGAGTTTGATGTTGGCCGCAAATTCGAGGATTGGAAGCTGAGTGTATCTCAATTGAAATTTCAGCAGGAATACCTCGATATTGTCAGCCAGTTAAAACGAAAAAATATTTATCTATATGAGGAGGTGCTGGGTATAGGTGAAAATAGCACATTGGATGACAAAACCTATCAACTTCTTGCGACTATGTTTCTTGTGCGTGAAGTGGCAAATCTTACAGCTTATCATGGCTTAAAAATTTCAGAGCCTGACTATAATGCAGTATACAACAAAAAAGCCAAGGATGCGCTTCAATTTCCCAAAGGCAAGGCACCCGCCATGATTATGGCTTTGCCTTTAAGGGAGTACAAGACACCGGAACAAACAGAGCCTTACATGCAGGAATATTCAGTTGAGATAATTGCGAAATGCAATGCCAAGCAGCTAGCAAAGTTTCTTACAGAACTGAATGCGGATAAGCGTTTTCTTCCATTGGATCGAATAAAAGTGGAAAAAATCGGTTCAGAAGAAGCCAAAAAGGGCCGAAATAGAGGTATTAATCAAGGCGTGAATCAAGTTCAGGTCACGATGCGTATCAGTGCATTTTTAATGAAGAAAGATCCTGAAAAGATCAAGGTGAAAGCTATAAAGAAAGAACCAACTTGGGTTCCTGGAGCATAAAATGAATAAAATTGCTATTAACATAAAAAAGTATTGGGAAATTCTCATATTCATCACGATGTGTTTCTTAGGTATGCTTGTTTTACTATTCTCTTATACTGTATTTATGCAAAAAATGGATAAGCAAAATAATGCAGGAGGCAAAAATAATCTTCCTAAACAATACAATGAATCGGCATTTCAATTTGTAAAAGTGGATATAAAAAACAAGATGCCAATTGATAATTTATTTATTACAAAAGCACCCTGGCGCTGGCGTCCTGATAACAGAAAAACGAAAAAACCGAATATCACAATAATTCCCAAAGTAGTACAAAAGCCTGTTGAACGTCCTAAAGAGAATAAACGACCCAAAAGAAATGTGCGGGTGAAGGTTCAGAGACCAGTGGCTCCTCCTGTAGCTCCAACAATTTACAGCTTTTCATATAAAGGGACTTATAAATCGTCTGGAAAAACCCTTGCTTATATTATCGATGAATCGACGCAAAACAGCAAACGTATCAGCCGTACAAGCAAGTTTCTGGAAGTGGGAAAAAAGATTGGGGAATACATCGTTACAGAATTGAATGATGATGAAGTAATTCTGCAAGATACAAAAACCGGCCGGGTATTGAAAATCGAAAAAGGGTCCAGCCTGCGCTACAAAACAAAACGATAATTTTTTGGACCGTCTAATAAATCGCTGGGGGATTCGTTAGATCATAAACACATATAAGGGGTATTTTGAAAATGAACAAACTAAACACACGACTAAAAACCTACTGGGAAATTATTATTTTTTCGGGTCTCTGTCTCTCTTCCGTCTTTATTCTGTTCTTTGCGTATTTTATCCATATAAACACAATTAAGGTTTACTATCCACCTGGGCCGCCGCCAAAGCTAAAAAGTGAAGTGAAATTAACATTCCTGGACCCGGATAATGTGCATATTGAGAATGTGACACTAGGTGAGCCTGTTCTACCGAAAATTCACGAGCATATCGGATGTAAATGCCTGCAAACGGAGCTTGAAGCAGAGATAAAGCGGAAGGCGCTTGAAGCAGAGAGGAAGCAAAAGGCGCTCGAAGAACAGAAGAAACTGGCTGACAAAAATCCACCCGTACGCCATCGAATATCCTATCGAGGTTATTATAAATCAACAAACGATACTATACTTGCCTGTGTCATCACAGAGTCCTTGCAAAGAAATAAAACCATCGCTTCAGATACCAACTATTTAAAAAGTGGTGACAGCACCTTCGCCAGTCAGATTGTGAGTTTTGGAGAAGATGAATTGATTCTTAAGGGAAAGTCAGGAAAGATTCACACGGTAAAAAAGGGCCAATCCCTCTACATCGACTGAAAAATCGCTTAACTTAGAGCTCTTTTTCAGCTGGGGCCGCACAATACAATAAAGGTGAGATGAATTCGTTCATTTATTAGGGGCAGATTGACTGAGCACAGATTGAGGCTATAGATGACTATAGCTTTTAGTTTTTTAAAATGTTAGAAATAAAATATGTCAGATAAAAAAGATTTAATTGAGCTCCTGATCGAGCGTGGACAGTTAACCGAGGAAGATGCAGATCAAGCAAAAAGGCGCCAGCGCCGGGCACGATCTACTATTCAAGATGCGCTATTAGACTTGGGTTCGGTTGATCAAAAATCCATCTATACATGCCTTGCTGAGATCCATGAATTAGAATTCGTTGAATTGTCTAAAATTGAAGTCGATGACGCGGTCATAAAAGCAGTTCCCAGAAAAGTTATTCTACATTACAAATTTGTCCCCCTTGAGCTTGAAAAAGGCATCATGAAAGCCGCCTTCAGCGATCCTCCTGGTATCCGTGAAACACAACAGTTGCGCACCTTATTGCGTATTCAGCGGATAAATGCTGTAATCAGTACTCCCGAAGAAATACAGTTTGCCACGAAGAACCTCTTTGGTATTGGCATGGAAACAGTTATCGAGATTGAATCGGCGCGGGTATATGAATCTGACGATCGGTTTTCAGATACTGCAGCACAAAACCTGGATGAAGATGCCGACGATGCAACAGTGGGAAAACTTTTCAACCAATTCCTCATCGAAGCACTGGTGCTTGGTGCAACGGATATTCACATTGAGCCATTTGAACAAGACGTTCATATTCGTTTTCGTGTAGATGGTATGCTACGCGAAGTTCCTGCACCAGAAGGACTGAAGAATCTTCATTCCGCGATGATTTCATACGTAAAGGTTCTGGCAAATCTCAATATTGCCGAGCACAGACTTCCCCATGACGGACGCATACGAGTCAGTCTAAAAGATGAAGAGTTTGACTTGCGTGTATCTATAATGCCGACGCGTTTTGGTGAAACACTGAATATGCGTATTCTCAACAGAGAGGCAATCTTTTACGACTTAGCTCACCTGGGACTTGAGGAGGATCATCTGAAGATCCTTTCCCGCTTACTCGAATTGCCCCATGGTATGATTCTTGTCACTGGGCCAACAGGTTCAGGTAAATCCACCACACTCTACGCATCTTTGGATAAAACAGACAAAACTCAGCGTAAAGTTATTACAGTGGAAGATCCAGTGGAATATGAACTTGGTGGGATTTCTCAAATCCAAGTGAACCATAAAATTAATCTCTCTTTTGCTATTGCATTGAGATCAATTCTGCGCCAAAACCCTGATGTGGTTATGGTGGGAGAAACAAGAGATCAGGAAACGGCAGAAATGGCGATTCAAGCCTCTCTTACTGGTCACTTTGTATTATCTACACTGCATACAAATGATGCGCCTTCAGCTCCAACCAGATTAATTGATATGGGAGTTCAACCCTTTTTAATATCTTCCTCTCTGATTGGCGTACTTGCACAAAGGCTTATAAGAACTCTATGTAATAATTGTAAAGTACCCACAGAGCTAACTGACTATGAAAAAGAAGTCGTTGGCG
>JABSQK010000562.1 GCA_013215875.1 Lentisphaeria bacterium | reverse complement strand
GCGAGAATCAAGCCGTCAGTAGGCAGTGTATCCGCATCTAGAAATATCAGATAGCGCCCTTTTGCGATTTGTCCACCGGCGTTTCGCGCCCGGGCAATCTGCCGGTGCTCTTCGAATACCACAATCGCTCCTGCCGCCTTCGCCACTTCTGCGGTAGCATCTGTTGAATTATTATCCACCACGATTATCTCACCACTATAGTCTGTTACATCTGACATTTTTTCTTTCAATGATGCCAGCGTATCAGGCAGAAGTTTCTCCTCATTATAGGCGGGAATAATTACTGAATAATCAATTGTCATACTGCAACTATAATGTTTTTCTAGAGGATTGCATTAGATCGGATAACTATTCAATCTATAGTTGACTTGCATGAACAAGTGGCAATAGTTGTAGCTTATAACAAACCAGGAGCAAAAGTTAATTATGAAAAAGACAATTGAAAAAATGACTGCTAAAACAAGTTCTATTTTTATGAGAGTTGCAATGACTGCAGTGCTCGTATTCGGCATGGCTGCATGTGGCAAGAGCAAAGAGAAAATCAAGAAGGAAGAACAGGAAAAGAGGACCGAAGAACAGTCAGAGATAATAATGGATAGTGAGGCAGGTCTAAACGTGTTTAAGGACTTCGAAGCGGTCGTCAAACATATCGATTCATTAAAGCCCGAGAATCAGCCATTTGAAATTGCCATATCAAACGATTTCACATTTAATGGAGAAGCGGATACCAACGGCGCAGGTATGGGTGTGCTAATTGCTAAGATCGCTGCGATAGATTACAAATCGCACGGCTTTAAACAAAAGGGAGAGTACAAACTCTACCTGTTTAAGATGAAAGAAGAATAGTTTTACAGAATAATCAAGGATTTAAAATGCCCACAGATATAAAAAATGCCTTGGATGCTCCATACGAGCTCGAGCAGGACCAAATTGATTTATACCAGAAAAATGGTTTTATAAAGCTCAAGAATGTTTTATCCCAGGAAATGATTGATGCATTTGAACCGGCGATCACCAGTGTTGTTCGGGACAAGGGTCAGAAGACAGAACTCGAAGAACGCGATACTTATGGCAAAGCATTTCATCAAGTGAGTAATATCTGGGAGACATGCGAGACGGTAAAAGAATTCGTTTTTTCAAAACGGGTCGCAAAAATTGCTGCAAATCTCATGGGGTGCAGCGGTGTTCGCATGTATCACGACCAGGCTCTTTACAAGGAACCGGGCGGTGGTTTCACACCCTGGCACGCAGACCAACAGTACTGGCCGCTTACAACGCAAAATTGCGTTACTGCCTGGATGCCACTTCAAGCGGTTCCCTCAAATATGGCTCCTCTGGAATTTGCTATTGGCAGCCATCAGGCGGACCTGGGGCGGAATTTAGAAATTTCAGATGACAGTGAAAAAGAAATTCGCAAAAATGTTTTCGATGGTAATTACGATGTCGAATCAGGTCCTTTTGAATTAGGTGAAATCAGCTTTCATGCGGGTTGGTGCTTCCACCGTGCTGCAGGAAATGATACCGATGGCGAACGCAAGGTCATGACGATTATCTACATCGACGAAAATATGTTACTTAAAAAACCAGAAAATGGTAATCAACAAAACGACTGGGGTACCTGGCTACCAGGTGTCGAAATTGGCGCCGTTTGCGATTCGCCAAAGAATCCTGTTCTCTGGTCCTCAAACGCGTAAGTGCTATTCAGTCTAGTGTTTGTGTGCAGCTGCAGGATAATATGCTGCCAGTGCATCAATCGCTTTTGACAGTGCTTCAGCAAATTTTCCATCGGCATTCTGCTTCGCCTTCATCGCAGCAAGAATCACCGCATGATGTTTAGTCAGACGCTCGACATAATCTTTCTGACTCGTCTTTACACGTTGTGTCAAAAAATAATCACTAATGGTAGCAATAATGCTTTGCGCATGCGATTCCTTATTCACAACCCAACGCGTCAGTTGATTCTGTGACTGGGCGTCTTTTTTTTCGGACAACTCAGCAATCATCTTGCAAGCCTTGGCGACAGTAGCTGCATCTTCCTGCATTGACAATACCCGGGTATTGTCATCATAGATACCACAAGGCACCTGGCAATGTCCATAAGCAGCACCAGTAGCTAACAGTGCAAGTATTAGAGTTTTGATTGAATTCATATTTTCCTCCTTCGTTTGGTTTTTTATTAAAAACGTACACTATAGGAGCTTGAGTAGGATGTCAATTGAAAATCTCAATTTTCACGATTTCCAGCGATTTGCTATTAATTGTAGAAACTTTCACCCACAGGTTTAGTTTACTAATTAGTTTTTAAAAATATCGAATCAACAAAAAGTAGTCAATAATGAAACGCGAAAACATACTGGATTGTGAAAAAGGACGGATTGTTTATTATCCGGATTTTTTTGCTGATGCATATGAGGAACTTCTCGACTTAAACTGGCAGCAGGACGAAATTACTATTTTTGGAAAAACGCATTCCCTGCCCCGATTAAACTGCTGGTATGCTGACGAAGGAATTGAATACAGCTATTCCGGTATTCGCAATCGTCCAACTCCTTGGACAGAACAACTCTTAGATATGAAAGACCGTATTGAAAAAGGTACTGGTCAGAATTTTAATTCTGTGCTTGGTAACTTTTATCGCGACGGAATGGATTATCAGGGGGCCCATGCAGATGATGAAAAAGAGCTGGGTCCCGAACCGCTGATTGCATCCGCAAGCTTCGGGGCAGAACGAAAATTTCGCTTTAAATCTAAAACAGATAAAACGGAAAAGATCGAGCTGGTGCTTGAGGGACGCAGCCTTCTCATCATGTCTGGGGAACTGCAAAAGCACTACAAACATGAGTTGCCCAAAATGAAAAGGGTAACAAGCGGTCGCATAAACCTCACCTTCCGGATGATTAAATAATCTCACTGGGCATCTCCGGCTCGAATTAACGATTCGCTTGCTGGGTCCGCGCGCCCGGCATCTCCGGGTACGCGCCCGGCTCGAGCCTGTGTGAAAAACACCTTAGTGATCTTGTTTTTAGTTTATTTAAAATCCTATTTCCTTTATGATTTATTATGGAGTATATAAATGAAATTTATTAAAGGTGTACAACGGGATGAGGT
>JABSQK010000561.1 GCA_013215875.1 Lentisphaeria bacterium | reverse complement strand
GCAGTTGAGATCTCTTGAACCAGCGACAGGTCTTTTTATGGCGCCTGTCATTTTGAGTATTTAACCAATGATTAACCACATCATTCTTAATTCGCCATTCCAATGGCGTGATTGGATCTTTGCCCGCCCAGAGCCCGATCTTTTTTTTGCGGGCTTCGAGCTCTAACCCTGCCAGGACCCTGTCATTCCTGGTTTCTTTATACAAATGCCAGGCCAATCCGCTTTGTACCATTGTATAATTTAACGGCCATTGATCTAAAAGTTTCTGATGATTTATCGTTGTAGAAGTTTCAGGTGGGGTAGAAATAACCTGACAAATACGAAGCTTATTAAAGCCGATATCAATCTGAACGAATTTCACTTTCTTGCCAAATATCAACTCCGTTAGCTTCTTCTTAGCCTCTTTCCCAAACGGCTGTCCAGTATCTGGCGCATCAACCCCAAAGAGCCGGACGTTGATCTCTTTCTTTTCCACTAGCACGACGCAATAATTACCATCGATCACTTTAATGACTTTGCCGGTGAAGGTCTTCGTTTCCTCGCCGTATACGATGAATAGTGCGGTGAATAAGAGATAAGTAATTAAGCGCATTTTTCTCCAAATTTAGATACTTAAATTAGCTTAAATTAGCATATGGGCAAATGGTTTCAAGCCAAAATATGGCTTATAACCCGTTTGTACATTCATTTCTGTATTCGTTTATGCAAGGTTTGCCTGGTGGAATAAGTACAGTTCTCAGAATTCATCAAAGGCAATTTGCGATGCTGTCACCCCATGTGCCTTCAACATTTGTGTACAAGCCTTTATCATCATCGGTGGCCCGCAAAGATAAAACTCGATCGCCGTAATATCCGCATGCGTTTGCAAATAGTCATTTTTTACCACGTCGTGTATAAATCCACTCGGTCCTGTCCAGTCGTCTTCAGGCAAGGCATCTGATAGTGCGATATGGAAGTCAAAGTTCTCATGTGCCTGAGCCAAACTCTCAAAATACTCGGCATAAAATAATTCCTGTTTGGCACGGGCACCATACCAGTACGAGATTTTTCGTTTGCTTTGATCATTTTCAAATAAATGTTCCAACTGCGATCGAAGTGGTGCCATCCCTGCCCCGCCACCTATGTAGATCATTTCCTTATCTGTTGACTTAATATGAAAATCACCAAAGGGTCCAATCGCCGAAACCTCATCGCCTGCCTTCAAGTTAAATACATATGACGATCCCAACCCTGGCGGGCAATCCTGGCCAACTGGTGGCATGGAGATCCGAATATTAAAGCGGTATTGCTTGTCTAATGGGTTGCCGGCAAATGAATAATTATTGAAGCGGCCATCAATCTTATTTTCGCAGGACAAGTCAAAGAGATGCTGAGCTTCCCAGACAGCCTTGTATGGTTCTGGAATATCGAAGTCTTTAAATTCTATTTTCTCGTATCTTGGAATTAATAACTGGAGGTATTCGCCCGGGTTAAACTGGAATGATTGAGAAGAATCCACGGGCTCTAAAACTAGCTCCTTTATAAAAGTTGCGACGCTTTTATTCGACACCACTCTTAACGTAATCGCATCGTTGGCAGCAGTGCAATCTGCAAGATCACCTAAGTTAATCGCAACCTTGTCTTCGCGCTCTTTTACTGAATATGTTTTTAAGCCTCTGCATACGGGCGCACGGGCTGGTGAACCATCACTCAAATTAAAGCGGCCATTGTGCTTGGCACATTCAATCATCCCGTCAATCACCATGCCATCTACCAAATGTGTATTTCCGTGCGTGCAAATACCGTCAGTACCATGTAACTCACCTGTTGCCAATCGTGCAATAGCAAAGGTATGTCCGGCATGATCAAAACGCACAATCTCGGCCGTACCGATATCGCTAATTGAGCAGACATCTATCCAACCATCGGCATCCAATTCCCCGGTGGAGCGGTATACAGCTTCATCAAGCTTAGCCCGTGCAGCCGGCAATTCCCGCTTTACGTAATAACCCGGGTCCTTGCGTTGGCGAAAAATCGTTGGCAGAAGTTCTTTCCAGGCACTGAGGATGTTGGGGTATACAGGGGGTAAATCATCTTTTACCGCAGCATGTAGTTTAGGCAATGCATGATACGGGACTAGTGGAAACATGTGATGTTCGACATGATAATTCATATTCCAATAGATAAATCGACTGATCGGATTCATATACACCGTACGACTATTCAGCCGGTGGTCCAAAACATTTTCTGCGAGGCCGATATGT
>JABSQK010000560.1 GCA_013215875.1 Lentisphaeria bacterium | reverse complement strand
TTATTTTGGGCTCGTCCTACATGTTGTTTGCCATGTTCTGGGGTTCTGTCTTTGTCGCCCTCATCGTGCGCTATACCGTTCTCTTCTTTGGCGGGGCAGTCACTGTAAAGGAGAAGTTGATGCCCTTTGCAGTCGGCATGTTCAGCGGCTCTCTTTGTGCTTTTTTAATCATCTCAATCCTGGCATTTTATTTTGGCAATCAAGGGCTGGAGCTTAAGTTATTAATCCCATGACAAAATCATCCACACAAAATAAACTGAAGAATCAGCTCATTGGCTGGGGGATCTTTACTGGCTTGACTCTTGGGGTGATTAGCATTTTCCTTAATGCCTTTGCACCTAAACCCTACCTTTACAAAGAAGCCGGATTCTCTGAATACGACAGCAGTGCGATGCACAAGGCCCTGGCGCTTCCAGAACTGCAAAAAGATCATGCGATCATAACAGGTTTTGGTAGTCGGTATTCCGGGCAGGAAGGCTGTAGCAAAACCGCAGAACTGATCCAGGAACGCATGACAGCCAGTGGACTGGATGTGCATACCTTAATGATGTCGGCAGTCATTCCCGTAACAGACCGGGCAAAAATTACTGATACCGAGCTTAAGATTTATCCTTTTTATCCCAACTTCTTACAGCCAATGAACAGCCCAGTAGAAGGGCTCAGCGGGACACTTACATTGGTATCGGAAAAATCGATTTTTGAATCAAAGGGACTGAAGGATCAAATTGCTTTGATTGATCTCAGTGCCAAAGAGGTCGATGGCTACGGTCTCAACTGGGTAAACTACGCGCGTATTGGTTTTAAGGCAATCATTCTCTACCACCCCGATGGCATGGAAAACGCAAAATGGACTACCCTGGAGCAGATGAATAGTGATAATCCCGTGAACTATGTACGGGTAATGGCAGAGTCTAAGGTTGCCGCATTGATTGGCAAGAAAATCACCCTGCATGTTAATACGCACTTTGAGCAGATCCAGACACCACTGATCATTGGTCACCTGAAATCATTAAAGAAAAATTCGAAAGCGATGTTTATTGGCAATGCGTATGATGCAAGTTCTTATTTGCCGGATTTAGCACCGGGTCATCTACCGGCAGTGAATACGGCAAACTTTCTCCGCACGATAGAAGGCCTGACTACTTATCGTGAAAATTTGAAACGGGATGTCTTTTTCCTGGCCTATGGTAACCGCGTTGCAGGCATGAAAGGCATGTGGGAATTTATGCAACTACTTGGCGCCAAGGGGTCCCGGCATCTTGCCAGAGAAACCCTCGTATTAAAGCAAAAAGAGAATAATGAAAAGTCTCGATTAACCACGGCTGCACTGAAACTCTTCGCCAATGAAAAATTTGCTGTTGATGCAAATTTTAGCAGGGAGGCAGTGAACAGTCTGGATCTACCAGGGCAGACCTTTTTCGATGCCGAGCTAAAATACGTACTCAATACCTTTGTTTATAATTTGAATGAACCCTTAATTCAAGCCAGAATAAATCTCAACCGCGTACATGGCGAAGCAAACAGTCCCGAATTTAAGATCTATCAAACTGCCAAACGGCGCTACGATACAGTGTTCTCACAAGCTGGTTTCAAACTTGATAAAATAGTCGGCAGCAAATCCTATGAGAAAATTAAAGATCTGGCGTTACCCAAAGAGCTCGAAGCTCGATTCAGAGCGCTCGAGAAATTCCATGCGGAAAAGAAAGCCTTTTACAGTACGGCAATTAAGGTGCATGATTTGGCACGCCAATACACCAGTACAATTAGCATCTTCGACGATGTCTTGCCGGCCTTAGAAGTGAAAGCAGCGAAGCAGGAAACGTCCGTTAGCCCGGGCGATGTCTTGCCGACCTTAGAAGTAGTAGTCGCGAATCCGGAAATTTCCTTTAACATGGGGAAAGAAATGAAATACGGTGATGAGCAAGCCTTAAGCATGTTCAACTTCATGAACAAGCAGGTATTGCAACACAAACTAGAAGCATCGGTCTCATATTTTGGCGCTAGAAAGCACTATTCAACAGTACAGAGCCGAATACAACAACAAGCTGAAGAGGGCTACTGCTGGGAGATCTATTCCTATCCTGGATTTAATCTGTATGCGACAAACCGTGCCAAAAGCTACGAGGCAGTAAGCTCACCAACAGCAATGCCGATAGAGTGGACCGGAATGGACGAACTGCAGAAATTTCGTAGTGAGTATTATTTATCTCTGGCATTTGGCAATGCAAATTTTGCTGATACCAAATTACATACATCCATGCGTAAACTGGGTGGTAAAGTATTCCTCGGAGGAATCGGAAAATCTCTGATTCCCAGCTATTATTCGAGTTCTGCGGTCATCAGCGCCAGGGGTGGAGCTGGCAGACCAGGCGGGCGCAGCCAAGCCGGGCGTTATGCAACATCTTTCCTCGGCACAGATATATATGGACAGTATGAGTATGTTGGTCCAGAAGCGGGCTTCGCTCTATTTAACGAATATAAGGCTGTGAATCCAGTTGCGGCTGTTTACGGTAATACTAATAATATTCAATATATCAAAGATGAAGGGACGATTGCCCAGAGTGTTTTTAAGTCGGTGGATGTTCCTTGGACGGGCGATATAAACCTGGTCCTTTTCCGCGCCAATGCGGTTACTGTTCTCGATATGATCAACCCGCAGTCGATGAAAGCCTATGCTGGAATAACGCTTATTCGTAATAAAGGACTGGTTGCTTTTCCAAAAACGTTCACAACAACTGATGGCGGAATTAACACATCATTTATTAGCCCTGAAGAACGCTTTTATATGAAATTCCAGGCCGGCTCTGCAACAAATAAAGAAGTCCGGGTGACTCGGGCTTTTGCACTAAATACCAGCGATGCAGATTTGGCAAAACTCAAGGGGAAAGATTTTGGCGAGGTGAAGGTTGGTCAGGAACTTGTTGGTCAGGGCTATTTGGTAGCAGACCATCCCATCGTTTATAATATCTCTGAGGAAATCGCCCGCTCGATGATCTTCATTAATGCAAAGCGGCTATCGATTCAAAATACAAACCAATACGAGATGGCAGATGCACAGACCATGGCATTTCAGGATAAATCTGAAGGCATTTTACACGGTGTGGCTGCGGATGATTTAACCGATTACCAGCGCACAGAGGCTGCTCGAAATGCAGTCACCTATGCAACTCAGAACCACCCAATACTTCAGGGAAATATTTCTGAAGCTGTATGGGGAATCCTGTGGTACCTTGGCTTGCTAGTACCATTTGCATTTTTCTTTGAAAAACTCGTTTTTGGGTTCAGCGATATTCGTAAACAGCTCACTGCACACAGCATTATTTTTCTGTCGGTATTTCTCGCCCTCTGGGTATTACATCCTGCCTTTGCGATGATACGATCGTCATTTATGGTGCTACTGGGATTTATCATCATTCTCATTTCATCGATGATCATTGTTTTGTTCTGTGCTAAATTTGGCGAAAATCTCGATGAAATTCGTTCTCTGCAGGGCAAGGTGAAATCTGCCAAGGCAAATAAACTGGGTGTGATTACCACTGCATTTCTTTTGGGATTGAATAATATGCATCGCCGCCGAGTGCGCACTGGCTTAACCTGCGCCACATTAGTCTTACTTACCTTTGTGATGATTTCATTTACCTCAACCCAAAGCAATGTGATAGAAACTAAAGTTGGTATAGGTAAAGCGCCATTCAATGGCCTACTGGTAAAACCTCAATTTTTTGAAAGCGTCAGCGACCAGGAACTTTCCGCATTGCAAGCGAAATATGGACGTGACTATAAAGTACTTCCGCGTAAGATCATGATTGGTGCGCAAGACTATGAAACGAAGGAACGCAGCTACCCGCAGTTAAATTTCGAATATAAAAATGACCAGCAGACGAATTTGCTGACGCTAAAAAGTATCGTGAGTTTTTCAGTCGACGACCCGATACAAAATGATCTAAAAATAGTCACTCAGACAAAATGGTTTACAAGGGAAATGGTCGATGATAAAGAAACAGACCATGTTCCCATTTTGATTTCCTTAGAAAGCGCTCAGGAACTTGGTGTGACCGTGGATATGGTCAATGCCAACCCAGTAGACTTAATATTAAATGGAGGCGATGTACGTATTATTGGACTCTTTGATGCCGACAGTCTGGATAATTTGCAAGACCTCGATGGCAATTCCTATTTGCCCTACGACATCATGGCTTTGCGCACGCTGACAAGAGTGGGCGGTGGTTTTAAGGCAGAAGACGATGATCCCAAAATTTTGGCAAGGGATGTGATCATTGCGCCTGTTGAAAAAACGGGTATAAAGGTCCCAGGAACAACAGGCAGCGAAATGATCCTTTCCATTGCAGTGCTTCTTCCTGCAGACATGCCATACAAGCAGGCCAATACGATGATCACCCGCTACCTGGAGCAGAGTGGTACAAAAATATTTTATGGCCTGGACGGGTTTGCCTTCCAGGGACAGATCGCTCGAGAGACAGATTACCTGGCCGGCATGCTGGATATGATTATCCCATTATTTATTGCTGCACTTACCGTACTCAATACGATGAAGAGCTCTGTTTATGAACGCAAAGATGAAATCTTTGTTTACAATGCAGTGGGCATCTCACCCAATATGATTTTCTTTATATTCTTTGCTGAAGCCTTTGTCTATTCTGTTGTCGGCTCTGTACTGGGCTTCATCCTCAGTCAAGGTATGGGGCGCATCTTGACCATAATGGAATGGACCGGTGGCATGAACATGACCTATACATCGATCATGACTGTGATCGTTTCGATCATTATTATGCTGTGTGTTTTTATCGCATCCTGGTTGCCGGCCCTGACAGCGAAAAAGATTGCCTCAGCTTCTGATGAACAGGGCTGGAAAATGCCTGAATCCATCGATGATACACTGACTATTTTTATGCCATTCACATTGAGTCGCTATGACCGTATCGCCATCTTAACATTCTTTCAGCGCTTCTTTATCAATAATGGCCCGGGATCCAGTGGCGCATTCTTTTGTGGCGCCCCGGAAGTTGGCATCTCCAGTCAAACTGATCCACTTGATAATGGCTCTTATTCACCGGAAATTGCAACAACGATTTGGCTAAAACCCTTTGACCTCGGGGTTTCACAGAAAATGACCATCACAATAAAGATGGATGAAGTTACCCGTGAGTACAGTCCGGTCGTTGTGATGGAACGCCTCTCCGGAACCAAAGAAAATTGGCTCTACTTAAATGAAAAATTTGTGCGAATCATGCGGCGCCACTTTCTTGAATGGCGTGCGGTGAATGCTGACGAAAAGGCCCCGATGCATACAGAAGCAAAAGAAACGTTAACTCAAAATATGGTTACAAGTAATGGCTAATTTAGAAGACAGAGAGCTCGAACAATACCGCTCGCTATTGGAGACTCCCACAGAGTTTGAAAATGGTTTTGGCTGGTCCACCTTTGCAGGCATCATGTTCTGTGGATTCATCATGCTGCCAGGGTCTATCTACCTGGGACTGATGACCGGCGGAAGCATGGGTGCTGCCGGTTCCTGGGTAACACTTATCTTGTTTGCGGAAATTGCCCGACGCGCCATGAAGACGATGAATAAACAGCAACTGGTTGTCCTACTACATGCTGCCGGAATCATGATCGCCGGAGTGGCAATATTTCCAGGCGGACCATTTGGCCATCTTGTCTATCGGGCATATTTGGTCACCAGTGAAGCAGCACGAGATGCTGGGATGACAAACTATTTTCCCACCTGGTTTGTACCAAGCCCAGACTCTGCAGCGATCACCGAACGCACATTCTTTCACAGGGACTGGTTAATGCCTATTTTCCTTTTGGCTGCAATGTCATTAATTGGACTGGTGAAACGATATACCCTGGGCTATTTCTTTTTCCGCTTAACATCGGATGTCGAAAATTTGCCATTCCCGATGGCACCTATCCAAGCACAGGGTGCCATGGCCATGGCTGAAATGGATAAAAAAGACGATACCGAAGAAGAAGCAGATGACGAAAATAGTGACGACACTAAACCAAAGAAAAAGAAATTCAGCAAGTGGCGACTCTTCTCCTTTGGTGCAGTTTTAGGAATTATTTTTGGCTTTCTTCAAGTCGGTGTACCAGCGATCACAGGTTTATTTTTTGATTCACCCATCTATCTTATTCCACAGCCATGGATAGATACCACCGTATTGACAGAAGATGTATTACCCGCCACACCGACGGGACTGATTCTTGATGCGGGGGTCATCTTTATTGGTTTCGTACTACCATTCTGGTCGGTAATCGGCACAGTAATCGCAGTTCTACTCACGATGATCCTAAATCCAATCCTACATGCGACGGGTGTATTGGGACACTGGCAACCAGGCATGGATACGATTAATACAACCTATGCCAATTCCATCGATTTTTGGATGTCATTCGGTATTGGTTCTGGCTTGGGACTGGCAATCATTAGTATTTATTCAACCTTAAAAGATGTGCGTAAGAAGCGGAAATTAATTCTCGAAAATCAGAAAAATGATGAGCGTGTTGATATCTGGGCTGTGCCTGATGGGCGTGGTGACTACCCATTGTGGATTGCTTTGGTTGCCTATATCCTTGAAGCCATCGCAGTGATTGTTATGTGTTGCATGATGTTGCCCGATTGGTTGTCTATACTGCCATTCCTTATCATCTTTAGTTTTATTTACAACCCGTTGATCTCATACGTCAATGCCCGTTTGATTGGTATATCCGGTCAATCCGTTGAGATTCCATTTATTCGTGAATCCGCCTTCATCTTATCCGGTGCAAAGGGAATCGATATTTGGCTGGCACCCATACCCGTGGAAAATTATGGCGGTATGGCTCAGTCTTTCCGTGTCAATGAATTGACTGGTGTGAACATGCGCTCTCTGCTTATTGCAGACTTAGTCGCATTGCCAATCCTGTTTATTTTATCGGGAGTCTTCTGGTCCTTTATCTGGCAGGCAGACCCAATCCCATCAGATGCGTTTCCATATGCCCAAGTGCAATGGGAATATAAAACGAAGCAGGATGTCCTGCATTATTCAGCGACCTTTGTTGCCGAAGGTGAAGACCCGGATGAGAAAACGTTAATGGACAGTGAATTTGGGAAAGCCCTGCACCCTGGTACAATCGCAGGCGGTGCCGGATTTACAGTGGTAATTTTCGGGGTATTAAGCTTTTTTGGATTGCCGACAATGCTGGTCTATGGACTCATTCGAGGCCTGGGAAACTTTCCACATTTCTTTATATTGGAAATAGTCGGGGCCCTCATAGGACGCTACTATTTTCAGAAAAAATTTGGTGCAACCAATTTTTTACGCATGGCGCCAACCCTGCTCGCAGGCTATTTTACGGGAGTCGGGCTGATCTCCATGATGACCATTGCCATGAAACTAATTAAATCTGCAGTCACGAGCGCGCCATTCTAATGAGTAAAGATGATAAAATAAAAGATCAAGTCCGCTTACCCATGTCGGTTGCGATAGAAGTCGTCTGGCAGGGGATAAAGATTCGTTTTGGGCGCTCAGTTGTCACAGTTACCGGTGTGGTACTGGGTATCGCATTTCTTATGTCGATTCTTGTCAGTGACTTAATCAAACAAGGCGTCGCCACAGAGGACGGTATCCGCAATCAGGTAAAGCGCATGGAAAATATTCTATCTGCAGAATTAGGCCCAGCAGAGACGAAGTCCTATCACGTCTTAACAGGGGGAACAATTTCCGATGCAGAAATTCGTTTCCTAACGAGTCTTCATGAAAAAGGTGCGGTGCTTGTTGCGGTGAATGAAGCGCCAAAGGAAATTGCCGATTTATTAAAAACTGGTTCAGGAAAAGATGGTGTTTTGGTCTTAGGCTCAGAAAAAGCATCCCTGCCCGAATCGATAGCAACAGTAATTTTCTGCCGCAATGAATTGGCTCAGGAAAGTTCAGGGAAATCACTCAAATTAGATCGAGAAATGAGCGATGAGGAAAAAACAAAAATTGCTGCAGTTCTTAAGACAAGCAAATTTCGCCAACGCTGGATTATTATCATTTCTCTTTTTGTGACAATTATCTGCATTAGTAATTCCATGCTGATGAGTGTTACAGAGCGCTTTAAGGAAATAGGCACAATGAAATGTCTGGGTGCCTTATCCCAGTTTATTCGACAACTCTTCCTCATCGAATCATCAATGATGGGTCTGGTCGGATCCGCCATCGGTTGCATTGTTGGTTTTGCTTTTTCCGCTGTTACCTACTCTTTTAGTTATGGATTTGCCAAAGTATTTAACTCACTTGATGCTGTACAAGGGCTGATTTATTTTGCGGCCTGTATGTTTGTTGGAATTATTTTATCAATCCTTGCGGCCATATACCCCGCCACAATTGCATCGCGAATGGTTCCTGCAGATGCCTTGAGGAGTAATATATGACTCTGGATCAAACAAAATTCAATGCCCTTTTTGATGATGAAAATTCGGCAGGCAACTGGGTGATTCGCGGTGTGGATATTTGGAAAACATATCGCATGGGAACAACGGAAGTGAAAGCTTTGCAGGGCGCTACTCTGGATGTGGAACGTGGCGAATACCTCTCAATCATGGGCCCGTCCGGGTCGGGTAAATCCACATTGTTCAATGCCATCGGCGGTCTCGTAAAACCAACGAGCGGAAAAGTCTATATCGACCAGGTCGATGTGGCACAACTGGACCACGATGAACTTGCTTGGCTGCGCTGTCGAAAGATTGGTTATATCTTTCAGAGCTACCAGTTGATACAGGTGATGACTTGTCTGGAAAATGTAACCCTGGCTATGAGCTTTGCCGGCATGGATGCAGATGAAGCTAGAGAACGCGGGGTCTACCTGCTCGAACTCGTGGGACTTGAACATCGCATTTTACACAAGCCGAGTGAACTGTCCGGTGGCCAGCAACAACGCGTTGCCATTGCACGGTCTTTAGCAAACAGTCCACAAATTGTCCTTGCTGATGAACCGACTGCCAACCTCGACTCAGTTACCGGTGAAGAAATTATTCAACTCTTAGCCAACTTGAAAAAAGAATTGGGTGTTACGATTATCTCTGCAACCCATGACCTAAAAATGTTAAAACAGTCAGACCGTGTACTGTGGATTGAAGATGGCAAAATCATCAAAGCAGAACGCCCCGAAAATATCGATTTCTCAGGAAAGGACTTTGATCACTAATGACACTCTTTAAAGAACAGATGCCTGAGCTGTCAGATGAATTAAAAAACCGTGATCCCATGGATGCAATTCCACGCCTTCGTGAAGGGGTGGATTGCCAGCGGGATAATACCGGACAGATTCAACTGAGGTTTGTCATACCGCCCAAAAACTTCATTGAAAAGTTCTTTGGACAAACACTCAATTTTAGTCCACCTACCCGGATTAACCTGGATCTGCGCGGATCTGATTTTGTTGATGCGATGGACGCCAAACGCACGATACGTGCATTGGCAAAGTTCCTGGCAAAGAAATGGGACTGCAAACCTGAGGAAGCAAATGCTGCCGTGTTGGGATTTACCAAGAGTTTAATGAGACGAAATATGATTCAATTGGAACTGAAAATATGAGCGAGACTGAGAAAGACATCATCATCCGTGCTGAAAATGTAAAGAAGCTCTATGTCACCGGCGATGAAGAAGTATGGGCACTAAAGGGTGTCAGCCTGGATATTTATCGGGGTGAGTTTCTCTCTATCATGGGCCCCTCCGGTTCTGGTAAATCAACCTTTTTTAATCAAATCGGTGCACTCGATGTACCAACAGAAGGAAAAGTATTTTTCGATGATGAATCCGTGTTTGATTTATCAGAATCCAAACAGGCTTGGTTTCGTTGCAATAAAATAGGCTATATCTTTCAGACTTTCAATCTCATACCTGTAATGACAGCCCGGCAAAATGTGATGTTGCCCATGACATTTCAAGGTACCTCAAAGGCAGATGCCCACGACCGGGCTCAGGATATTCTTGAGAAAGTCGGGCTAGGAGAACGCGGCGATCACAAACCTTTTGAGTTATCTGGTGGCCAGCAACAACGCGTGGCTATCGCGCGCGCATTAGCCAATATTCCGGCTGTTATCCTTGCAGATGAACCCACCGGGAATCTCGATACAAAAACAGGTCATGAGATTATTGAAATACTCAAAGAACTTCGAGAAACCTTTGGAGTCACTGTTATCT
This sequence comes from Lentisphaeria bacterium, assembly GCA_013215875.1. Taxonomy (GTDB): domain Bacteria; phylum Verrucomicrobiota; class Lentisphaeria; order JABSQK01; family JABSQK01; genus JABSQK01. The sequence goes on along the minus strand of JABSQK010000560.1, from coordinate 1,100 downwards.
GTGCGACTCATGATAATAAAATGCTGCATGCATCCGACCGCGTCTGCTGGATAAAAGATGGCCAATTGGAAAAGATTACCATGATCGAAGACTTTAAGTTCGATGAACACTGAAATTCACTCCTCCTCCTGGGATCGCTCCTCCCCCTGGGATCGCTGAGCCCCAAGTGCTTACATGCTTAAAGATGCTTACATACTTGTTCACCTGCGGTTCACCAAGTATTAGGGGCTCGTTCACCTCCGGTTCACCGAGCACTTTGGGCTGCTTACATGCTTAAAGATGCTTACATACTTGTTCACCTGCGGTTCACCAAGTATTAGGGGCTCGTTCACCTCCGGTTCACCGAGCACTTTGGGCTCGGCCTAACTTAAGGCGCAGCCGCTACTCCCCTGGGATCGCTGAGCTCCAGCTCGGCCTAACTTAAGGCGCAGCCGCTAATCCCCTGTCGCTACTACGAGCATATCTTAAAAAAAATATAAATCGTATCACAAGAAAAACGCGCGCGTTTACGAGATCGATGGGCGTTACGCACATTAATAATCTCCAAGAATAATTTAGAAGATAAACTCGATAAAAACGTTAATCAAAGATGATATTTTCATATTGCAGGGTAATCTAATCTATAGAAATTACAGGATCAAAAGAAATGACTAGGATTGCCTCTTTCACTCTAACAAACAGCACTGATATACCAAGTGCCGATCCAGTGATCTGTGGTGTTCCTCTGCCACAAGGCAAAGTGACGGAGGGTGCTAAGATAAAACTGGTGGCAGGTAATTCGAAGGCACTTTCTGCCCAGGCTGAAGTCACAGCAAGGTGGGCTGATGGGAGTGCAAAATGGGCCATGGTAACAGTGCCCAAACTCAGCTTGAAACCAAATCAAAAATCAAAAATAGACCTCATTACCGGCCGCCCATCAGGAAAGAAAAGCATCAGCATCAGGCGCCACGCTAAAGGCCTGTCGGTTAATACAGGTAAACTACGCTTCACCATATCCAATAAAGGGTGCCTTGTACCTCGCTTTGATGTTTGCGTAAAGGGAGGCTGGCAACAACGGGGGGTTGAACTCGACCTGGCGATGACGGTTGAATGCTCTGGCG
>JABSQK010000056.1 GCA_013215875.1 Lentisphaeria bacterium | reverse complement strand
GTCTTTATTCAATGCGAACACTCCGCCCTGTTCAATAACCGCTGTTCCAGTCGAATCCCCATTCCTCAAGAGACGTATGCCCGTCAGCCCAGGTAACCACACGAGAGTAACTGGATGTGTCACCATGGCGACCGCTGTGACCGCTGGGCGAACCGAGGTCGAAGCCGCGCTGATATTTATTGAAGATAAGGGTGCCGGTGCTGCCGAATAAATCGGTGTAATTCGGGACAGTTGACGGTGAGTCTCTTACTTGTGTTACTTTTCGGATGGACCAACGGTCTTGATAAGTTGCATCATTGGTTGGTTTGTAGGAGGTGTATAGACCGCCAGACCAGTTTGATGACTTGTTGGAAAAGCCGTCCGTGCCATAGACACCGTGCAAGGCGCCGTTGATAGACACATCATAGTAACTGCCACCACCAGACTGGTGTCCCGCGATAGGATTACCATTCCATGACCGGGTGAGAAGAGGACAGTCGAAAAGCGTACCTTTCTCCGTTCGCGTGAACGGATTCCCTGGTAAGGGATTTAGGATACTGTGGTCATCCATGCCCAGATAGAGGACACTGAAGACTACCGGCCACGACCATGCCCCGCCGGCCCCGGCTCCCTGAGTCGGCGAAGAGAAACCGCGGATAAAGTTCGGTGAATACCAATCATCAAAATCATTGTTATAGAACGCATCAATGATTCCGAGTTGTTTTTTCCGGTTTATATCTATTACGGTTTTTGCCTTAATCTTGGCCTTACCTAAAGCAGGTAAAAGCATAGATGCAAGAATAGAGATAATGGCGATGACGACGAGTAATTCAATCAGCGTGAACGCGGATTGAATTGGTTTCGCCGGATAAAGGGGTTTCATTGGGTCGACCTTCGTTTATAATTTCTCAGTTAACGGGAATATCATAGACATTACTCTAAATTCTAGCTTATTCTAGATTATTGTAGTACCTTCTGCAAAATCATGCCACTGATCAGGATTAGCTAATAATTGATCAATATTAGCGCGTCCTCATACCCTTTTATCGGATCGAGTGAATTAAGCGGGCCTTGACCAGGATCTGTCCTCGTTTATCATTTCATGAATTCCATAGCAACCCACTTCGTGGTCGCGCAAATGGTCGCAGGTACACATTATAATCTTGGGTTTTTCGCTTATATTTTCCTAAAGCGTCGGACTCTCATAAAGTAGTTTGCCATTAACTTCGATGCGAACATCCTGAAGATATTTTTTTACCGTTTCAATGTTTACATCTATACCCAGTCCCGGTCGGTCCGGGAGATTCACCAGGCCATTGTCATCTCGTTCCAGCTGGTTATGACTCAGTGATTGCGCCAGGATACTCGGTTCAACAGGATACTCACATATTAACTTACCCGGATGCCCGGCAAAGGCCTGAAGCGAAGCACTTAAAGCCAAGTGTGTGGTAAAGGTATGATTGACAAACTGCACGCCTTTTGTCAGCGCATAATCTGCCACCTCTTTAGCGGCACTGATGCCACCCACACGACCCGTGTCTATTTGAATAAAGCCAATGCCACCATGATCAATCAGGTTTTTTGCGGCATATACATTTGAGGCACCTTCGCCACCGGCCAGTTTTACCGTTTTAAACGCTTTGGATAATTCCAGATAACTGCTATGGGCTTCACCAATAAACGGCTCTTCCAGCCAAATAATATTCGCTGCTTCCATCGCCGATACACGGGACAGTGCTTTACTTACATCATCAAGCCAAACCGTGCCCACATCCACAAGTAATTGAATCTCGGGGCCGAGGCCTTCACGCGCTGCTTCCAGATGTTGTATGTCTTCCTCAGCACTGCCAAGTCCAAAGGGACCCCAGCCAAATTTTACTGCACGAAATCCCGACGCCCGTGATTCTTCAGCTTTTGTAAATGTGGCTTCCGGACTGTCACCGAATAATTGTGATGCGTAGGGATCACGGGCATGGCTTTCAGTGTAACCCAGCAGTTTGTAAACCGGTGTCTCAAGGCGCTTGCCAAGCCAGTCCCACAAAGCAATATCAATGCCCGACAGGGTATGATCCGTCTGCGCGATATCCAGTCCCAGAGCTTTCACTTCGCGGTGAATACGTGCAATGTCTTCGGGGCCTTCAACAGTCTGCCCTGCTACCGCATCAATTACCGGACGACAGGCAGAATGTGACATGGGGCAAATCCAATTGGCGATAGATACCAGCGGTGCTGCTTCACATTCCCCCCAACCTGTATGACCTCCGCCTTGAACACGGACCAATAAGGCATCCTGGCTGCCATCGCCAATATTTTTTACATCGGGTATGGCGCAATAAAAAAAATCAATCGCTTCTATTTTCATATATATTTCGTCTCTTCTTGAGTTTAAAACAGGCAGTGATGCAATCACTGTTTATAATACATGTACAATATGTATATGTATTAAAGAGAATCAAGGATAGGTTTGGATACAGCGTCACTTTATAAGTATTGATCTGAACTCTAGAGTCGTGTTAAATCTTGTCGTAAACAAGTGCGCCCTCGAGAAAGGTTTTTTGCACATGATACTCTTTGTCTAAAAGAATGAAGTCGGCGCTTTTACCCACAGCGATACTGCCTATATCATTCTCCGAATTTATTAGGCGAGCTGGGTTTAAACTTGTAGCCCAGGAGGCTCGTACGAGGTCGCCATCACCCCATTTCAGAAAATTTCGCAATGCCTGGTCCGACGTCAGAATGGAGCCTGCTAAGATACCCGTATCATCAAAGGCCGCTTCACCGGCTGTGTTTACAAAGACACCTGGTGCTATTTCAAAACGGCCCGCAGGACGACCACTAAATTTCATAGAATCAGTCTCCAAAAAGACGCGCTCTTTAGCCAATTGACACAGCATTTTAATGCGCATTTTTTCATTATGAACACCATCGCAAATAATGCCCATACAAATGCGTTTATCGGCAATCACTGCTTCGACTTGTGACGCAGGCGTAACACCTGCAATTTTTACGGTTCCAGGCAGCATCACATTAAACATATGTGTGACTGCATTGATGCCAAAATCAATCACGCTTGAAACAGCTTCAGGGGGGACATTGCTGTGCCCGAGGTGACAGGATACACCGTTTTTCGTTAGCTGCTGAACGAAGGCTTCTGCACCATCTAATTCTGGCGACAAGGTGACAATCTTCAATTTACCCAAACCAGCTTCAAGCAGCTGTTCGGCTAATTCCAGACTTGGTATTTGCAGGCTCTCTTTTGGGTGAATCCCACTGCTTGCCATGCAAGGGCCTTCGCTGTGAATCCCCAATACACGTGCGCCAGTAGCACTTTCAGATAATTTAGCAAGGGAATTTATGCGCTTTAGGTGCACCTCTAAAACAGACGAAATAATAGATGGGCAAAACCCAGTTACACCAAATGACAGCAATTCCTTTGAGTTGTCTGAAATACACGTGTTCTCACAATCACTGTATTGATGATCCCCAAAACCATGACTTAATAAATCCAGCATTCCCGGATATGCAAAGCAGTCCGCACCATCAATCTCATCATAGTCAGGGGCCGGTGAATCTTTCGCAATAAACGCTTCAAATTTGCCCGACGAGAGCAAAATATCTTGGGCTAATATCTCTAAAGCCGTGACGATCTTTATGTTTTTTATTCTGTATTGCATGGGCTAAATCAATTCTCAGACCAGGGCTCTTCTTTGCCGAGAAGAATGAGAATTTGCCCCTGTTTGACTTCGGCACCCCAGGCCTGGGAAATGACGTAGCCATCGTTGTCTGCAGTCAACAGCAGTGGTACTGAGTCGATACGTTCAAAGTCGTGGAGTTGTGCCAGAGCCTGCCCTGCTTCAACCCGTGCCCCAAGCGCCACCAAGGGCTCGAAATGTCCGCGCCAGGGCGCCAGTACCGTGAAGCTGGGGTCCGTCGCATAGGCCTTTACCAGCACCTGTTCGCCCGGCGTGAGGATCGGCTCTGGAGGCGGGGTGTTTACGATGCCCTCAACATGCATGGCATGCAACAAGCCTTGCATCGCCATGGCGACGCCCTCATGGTTGACCGCCGCGCCATGACCGAGTTCGGCGCCAAAGACGAGCTTGCCCAGAGATTCAGCCATGCCCGTGAGATAACCTGTCGACTGTTCACCATCGAAGGTGATTGAGAAGGGACAGCCAAAGCCGCGTGCCAGCTTCTCCATGCGATTTTGCTGTGCCGGATCATCCCAACTCCGAAATGAATTATTCAGCGCGAAGCGGGCACATTCGCCACCGGCGTGCAGGTCGAAAACCAAGTGCACATGCGGGAAAACCTGCTCAGTGACAAAGGCCGCGAAACGACTTGTGATACTGCCATTGGCATCACCGGGAAAGGCGCGATTGAGGTTGCCATCATCTTCGGCACTCTCACGACTTGCCGCCGCAAAAGCTGAGGGGTTCAATACGGGAATCAGGACGAGACGACCGGTGACCGTTTCGGCATCAATATCATGCAGAATGCGTTTGATGGCTACAGGTCCCT
>JABSQK010000559.1 GCA_013215875.1 Lentisphaeria bacterium | reverse complement strand
GTCCAGATTTATTGCACTGGAGGAAATTGAATAAGATCGAAAAACCTTGTCTTCACTATTACCAATTTGCACACTGAGAAATTGCCCCGCATAAAATGCCGGCATGGTCTTATTCTCAGGACGCTTGAGTCGAAAGCTTTTTATCGTATCAGTTTCTTCAATAATTTTTATTATCTCAAGTTCTTCAAAGGAGCCCCAATGTTCAGTGTCTACAACTGCTTCATCGTCTTTGCATTTGTGTGCGGCGAATCGCAGCACAATAAACAAGATGATAAAGGAAAGTGTTCCAGCCAGAAGAAAAGCGATTCCTTTCCAGGCGGTGAGTGTTGCTTCGTATACTTCAATAGTCATTTGGTCACCACTTCTTCGGTGGAGGCACTTCCCAGAGGCTTAAATTCGAGTGCATTTACAGGACAAATGTCTATACAGCCGCCGCAACCCACACATGTGGTTTCATCTAAACTAAAGGATCCATTGATCGGTTTCTTATCCTTGTGGGCATAATCCTCGACATTGATTCCCATCGGACAGGCCTTGGAACATTCACCAATTCCGGAACACTTATTACTGGCGACAACCTGGAAATTTGATTTGCTGTATTTTCCAAAGATGCGCATGCCGGCTGCCAGCGGGCAACCATAGCGGCACCAGATGCGAGTGCCAAAAAACGGGTAGGCACCCACACCAATGAGGGCACCAAAAATGAGATCCATAACGATGTCCTGATAGACGCGCATCGCGGTTGCCATATTGCCAACAGTAAAGAGTTTCCAGGTGTCGAGGAATAGGATCATTCCAAATACAAAAGCCCATACCAGAAAGAAGTATTGAACGACTTCGAGCTTGCGGGAGGTCTCTCCGCGTGGTGTATGGTGCCGTACCCAGAGCCCGCCCCATTTTGTAATGCCGACAGTTTCAGCCAGATTACCACACGCACAAAACCAACTGCAATAACGCTTGCCAAAGAACCACACAGATAAAGGGATCAATAAAAATATATAAATAAAACCACCGCTGGAGGTGAAACCATTGTAGACATAGACATATGCATTTTTGTTAAGTGTCGGATCGACCAGGATGCTAAATTTATCGCCCTCTGATTTGTGCACCTTACCAACTTTTAATCCCGATGTATCGCTCGCACTATAAAGGTAGCCATTGTCGCTAAGTTTATCGCCCGCCTGAAAGCTAAAAAGAGTCGCATCCAGGACCCGTCGCTCCGCATGGCCAAAGAGATCTTTATCAACTGCCTGAATAATAAAGCTATCAACGGTCACGTCTATTACTTCATACGCTCCGCTACTATCTCTTTTATAATTTTTCGCAATCTGGTAAACCGCATCGCCTTCTTTAAACGAACTGTTATTTTGTTCCGCATGAATCATTATGCGATCATCAAAAAAGCCATTTTTGTTTTTTAGACCTGGAATGATATAGGGCAATAAAAAGAAGAGCACAAACTGCACAAAAAATATACTAATAAACTTTTTGCGCTGGTAGGGTGACAGGGCTTTTTCTTTACCGCCCTTTTTATAGGGACTCGTATTTTTAATCACAACACTGGCGCAGATATAACAAACGATGAATGTATAAGCAAAATTGTACCAAAAACCGACTGATTTTCCAAGCAGGTAAAGGTCGTAGGGATCCTCCACAAAGATATTTGGGTATTTGTAGGCAAGATACATCAATGTCACCAGTGGAAGAAACAATGCGATAAATGCCTTCTCCGCAAAGCTCCTCTTATGTACGTCTGCAGCCAAATTGACTTTCCTTTCTATTTATTAACCTGTATTCACCATCGATATAAAAGTCTGTCAATTAACAATACCTATGAACAACTGAATGTCCAAGAGTTTAGTCTATAAGTAGGTCGGGTCTCCGAGCATGTAAGATTCCACAAGTGCTCGGTAAACTGAAAGCTTACGAGCATGTAAGATTCCACAAGTGCTCGGTAAACTGAAAGCTTACGAGCAT
>JABSQK010000558.1 GCA_013215875.1 Lentisphaeria bacterium | reverse complement strand
GGCAACGCGAAGAAACTTATTGATGAGAACGAAGTGGCAACTCCCTTAACTACATAGAATTAGCAATTGCAAGAGTCATGCCTATGTAGTGAGCCCATTGTTGGGCGTTTCGAAGTCGTGCCATTCACTACGAGATTTATGAATTACGAACAGTCTTAATCAGCTCAGTTTATTCATCATCCTCAAGATTATCTAGTGAGTTGGTCGTGTATTTGCATTTGGGATATGCAGCACAACCAAAAAATGTACGGCCGCGATAATTTTTCTTGCCGAGGTTTTCATTATCACAACGTGGGCACTTTATCCCGGTATCATTACGTGTAGCGGCATCCACAATATCCAGCTCTTTAAATCGTGCTTCGGAATTTTCAATCTGGTCTTTGTATTTCATGATGATTTTTTCAAAAGCAGCGACTTGTTTTTCGCTCAGAGAAGAGCGGTCGGCAAACTGCCCGGTTATCGATTCAACAAACTTCTTATCGTCATATGTAAAACGTCCGCGCTTTGTTGGTTCAGCCCATTCTTTAATCTCATCTGCAAGTCCAATCACCTTTTTTAAGCGCTCAAGGTCTGCTTCACTTTGCGGCGCAGGCAAATCAAGTTCCGGTATTTTCGATTCGTAGTCTGGGATTTGTGAGGCGTATTTACGAAGCAGTGTTTTCATCGCATTTATCTGTGCCGGTGACAACATTTTTTTGCCAGCCTGTGTTTTTAGTGAATTATAAAATGCTTCATCATCGCGCTTTTTATCCTTCGACTTTTCCCAGTCGCTGATTTCAGCAAGCAAGCCAAGCAGACCAGCGGTAATTTCGTCTGGCTCAAAAGCTGCTTCCTCTGCTGCCCGTTCTTTAATCGGCGCAAATGCCTCGACAAGTTCGAGCTCCTCAACAGATGTCCATAGATTTGGAATCTCGCTCTCATACTTTACTGCCAAGGCCATAAGAGCTGCCCATTGCCTGTCACTCATAGGTTTTTCTTTATCGAGCTGCTCATGGATAGAGCTGACAAACTTTTTATCGTCATAGGTACGTTTGCCGCGCTTTTCAGGCTCCGCCCAATTGATCTCATTCTCAAAAACTTTTAGAAATTTACGGACGATTTCATCTTCAGGCACCGTTTCATTTACCGATGCCTCTTCAAGCCAGGTAACAAAATTGCCATAGAACCTTTGCAGCATACTAACCCACTCTTCTTTGCCTGCTTCAACATCGTCGAGTTCAGTTTCCATCTTTGCGGTGAAATCCACTGCAAAAAGCTGATCAAGATGACTAACCAAAAAGGTATTTACATTTTTGCCGAGATTGGTTGGCGTGAGTTTGCCCTTTTCTTTCTTGACATATTCACGGCGCTTGATCACATTGATAATACTGGCATAAGTAGACGGACGGCCCACACCATTACTCTCAAGTTCCTTAACGAGCATTGCTTCAGAAAATTGTGCAGGTGGTTCGGTGAATTTTTGATCCTTGTTTATCTTCTCAATACTGCAAACATCTTTTTCGGTTAATTCAGGAAGCTTTGTTTCATCATCATCGTCTTTTTTATCATCACTGATATCCTGTAAATCATACACTTTCATAAACCCGGCAAATTTTACCGAGGTGGATGTGGCCCGGAATAAGTAGCTGTGTTTTGCAGTACTTGGGTCATTGGTGATTTCAATCTGGTATTGAATCAGTTGAGCTGGCGCCATTTGGCTCGCAATAAAACGTTCCCAGATCAACTTATACAGTTTGTACTGCTGCTCATCCAATTGCGATTTCAAATCTTCCGGTTTTAAGTTTACATCGGTCGGGCGTATGGCCTCATGGGCTTCCTGAGCATTGCCGCGCGATTTGTAGACGTTAGGCTTTTCAGGATAATAGTCTTTACCGTATTTTTCTTCGACATAGGCTTTTGCCGCATCCTTGGCAATCGATGCGATATTGAACGAGTCGGTACGCATATAGGTAATCAAACCTGTTGGCTCGCCATCAATATCGATACCTTCATATAACTGCTGTGCGACCCGCATGGTTTGCTCGGGGCTCATACGCAGGTTACCACTTGCTGCTTGCTGCAGTGTACTGGTAATAAAAGGTGCTCGTGGATTGCGCTTGCGCGGGGATTTTTTTACTGAGCTCACAGCATAGCTCGCGTTTCCTGCATCTGTCGCATGATGCTCGGCTAAATCCTGGGCAGCTATTTCCATCTTTTCATTGTCGATTTTTGCCAGTTTACAGGTAAACTGCTCTTTGGTGGCATCCTTCATAAAGTCACCGGAAATATTCCAATATTCTTTGGGCTCAAAATTATCAATTATCGCCTGACGCTCGCAAATTAAACGCAGAGCAATGGATTGTACACGTCCGGCACTGGTGCCAGGCAAGACCTTTTTCCAGAGAATTGGGCTCACTTTATAACCCACAAGGCGGTCCAATACACGTCGTGCCTGTTGTGCGTTTACCCGGTCCATATCCACAACACCGGTGTCTTCAAAGGATTTTTGTACAGCGGTTTTGGTAATTTCGTGGAAAGCCACACGGAGAAATTCGACCTTTTTGTTTTTGGCCTGGAGGATCTCCTGCAGGTGCCAGGCAATCGCTTCGCCTTCACGGTCTGGGTCAGTTGCGAGGTAGACGATATCGGCCTTTTTTACGGCATCTTGTAATTCTTTTATGAGCTTTTTACGGTTTTCGCTTATCTGATATTTCGGCTTAAAGTTATCATCGACATCAACTCCAAGGCCTTTAGGTATAAGGTCCCGCACATGCCCCATAGACGACATAATGGTATATGAATCATCAAGAATACGACTAATGGTACGAGCCTTTGCGGGTGACTCTACAATAACTAAATCTTTGCTCATAATATTCCTTTATCTACTTTAAGGTAAATCGTTTGCCTGGTAATTGCCGAACGATTCGTTTCAATTCCATACTCATTAATAATGTGAGGCATTGGCTAATACCAATGCCAGATTTGTTGACAATGTCGTCCATCGACAATTCAGTTGCCTCAAGAAGCTCAACTATTTTCTGCTCATCTTGATTAAGCGGAATTACCACTTTTGGAGCAAGTGTTTGTATCGGTTCCAAATCGGAAAATTTCTCAAAACCAGGCAACACAGTAAATTCTTTCACAATGTCGTCAAGGGACTCCGTTAATTTTGCACCTTCCTTGATCAATGTATGGCAACCCTGAGAAAGGGCAGAATCTGCTCGTCCAGGCACGGCAAATACCCGTTTGCCCATCTCTTTTGCCTTGGTAGCGGTGATAATTGAGCCGCTATTTGAGCCGGCTTCTATGACTAAAGTGCCCATACTCATGCCTGCTACAATGCGATTTCGCATGGGGAATGTGCGTTTATCCGGCTTCATGGTCAAGGGTTGTTCGCTGATAACCAAGCCATTTACAGCTATTTCTGCGGCGAGTTGCTTATTTTCATAGGGGTATACCTCAAGCAAGCCGCCGCCCAAAACAGCAATTGTGTAGCCATCCTGCTTCAAGGTTTGCTGGTGGGCAAAGGTGTCGATCCCCCGTGCCAGTCCCGAAATGATGATCCAACCGGCCATAGATGCAGCCCGCACCAGATTTTCGGTCATCTTCTCACCATAGCTTGAAGTGCGCCTGGAACCCACCACGGCCAATGAATGGTCTTTGCATTCCTTTAATAAGGACAGATTACCCTTACAATAAAGCAAAAGCGGCGGATCGCTTATCTCTTTCAGCAAATCAGGATAGCCCTCATCCATGTAGGTAATTACATCAATCCCGTATTGCTCAAGTAAAGAAAGTTCTTTTTGCAGATCGACCATATTCTGCCAATCGTTGATATT
>JABSQK010000557.1 GCA_013215875.1 Lentisphaeria bacterium | reverse complement strand
AACGTCGGTCTTCAATCGCGCCAGACTGTCATCGAGATCGGCGATAATACGGCCTTGCGAAAGGCAGTCATCAACTCTCCGATAGTTGTCCATTCCCGGGTGGCCGCCCTTGGTCGCAATTACCACAGAGTCCCGGCACCCGTTAGCCTTTATATAGTCGCCGAGCGCTCTCTCGCTGACGCCATCACCGCCGGGTTCCCAGCCAGAGTAGCAGTGAGCTGTATCGAAAAAATTGCCGCCAGCGTCGCGGAAGACGTTTACCAGGTTCGCCACATCCTCGCCCGAGATCCTCGTTCCGAAGGGCAGGCATCCGAGGCAAAGTTCCGAAACCTCCAGCTCAGTAGTATTGATTTTTAATCGCTTCAAAATTGATACCTCTCTGTTTCGGAATTATTTCCCGGGATCTGTTTCTGTTCCAATGTACAGCATATTTACTGCTTTTTCTAATCAATAATTTCGCTAATTAGGGGACTTTTTTTAAGCGTCTGCGATTGAGGCTAAGGGCCAATATAGCTGACGTCACCATTAATCTCGATGAGATGGCGACAGAGCCGAGTGCCCTTGTAGTTTTGTAATATTTCTGCAAGGTCAGGTTTCAATTTTTCCCAGCCCCAGATATTTTTCCACAGCACCAGTGATTCATCCTGCTTTTCGGACGTATCTGTAAAGGCATTTTTTCCCACATGCTCAAAGTGCCTGTGGTAAAATAAAATATTGCCCAGAGCCATACACTGGTAATCATTGAGTAGAAATCGCAAATTAAGATCCTCGGTCTGCCCCCGTACCTGATAAAATTCTTCACGCAATCCACCAACCAAACGAAATGCTGTAGATCGAAATGCAGCAAAACAGCCCATAACAGAATCGCACTCTACATTTCCAATAATTAGGTTTTCATTCGGTTTAATGCTCGCATCGTAAAACTTTCCCGTTGGCGTATCAAGCAGGATGTGGCTATAACCTCTGGGGTGTATCATCATGTCGCCGCACGCCCAGATAGAATGCATTGGTAATAATTGGCATCCCCCAGCCGCTGCTGTTTGCGGGTAGTGTTGGAAATGGTTTAAGAGGCGCGTATCCCAGCCTTGGGTAATGAACTCGATATCGGCATCGAATCGGCAAATCACATCGCAGCCATTTTTTATCAAGCGATCCGCAGCAATCATCATCGATGGGGATAAACCTATATTGGATTCATTCACAATGAGTTCGCTATAAAGATCTGAATAACGCTGGATAATGTCCACGCTGTCATCCGTACTGCCATCATCGACAATAATAAATTCATTCTCACATTCGGCTGTATTTCTATATGATTCGAGACAGAGAGTGAGGAAGTTGTCCGGATTTGCCTGTTCCTTGCTTGGTCCGTTGCTAAAATCGTAACGCCGTGAACCACTGCCGTTATTATGAGTTACCAGTATAGATCCTAATTTCATATGCGCCCATTTTACCTAGATATCGCGCAAAGGTCATGCCAATTGAAGAATAACTTGAACTGAATAAATATCCGTGTTTATTGCTTAATTAACTAAAATAAGAAGAGAGATACGATGACAAAATTAACTGATGAACAATTAAGCAGTTTCCAGGAAAACGGTTTCATTATATTGGAAAAAGCATTCAACGAAGATGAAATAAAATCAATGCGTAAAGAAGCCGACTTTATTCTCAATTTAATGGTGAATTCATCCCTGGCGAATAAACGCCAAAGTGGCCGCCTGGATATAAAGACTCAGGCAAATGGCAATCATATTATCCGCAAGGTTCAGCCAATAAATGATCTGTCATTGTTTCTTTCGCAAATGTCTGCGGATGATCGCCTCTTGGATCCCATGCGGCAAATCATGGATGATGAACCGATCCTGATGGAAGAAAAGCTCAATTACAAACAGGCGTTTGATTACACAATCGATGGCATAGAAGCACCCCAAAGGGAAGATGGATTTCCCATACATTCGGACTGGGCCTATTACAGTGCACAGAATTATCCTCAGGAAATTTTATCATCGGCAATATCAATGGATGACAGCAATATGGATTCCGGCCCGATTCGGGTTTGGCCTGGCTCACACAAAACATTCCTCGAACATGAAGGAATGAACAATGGCTTTCAAGTAAAAGAAGGTTTAATAGATTTCGATGGCGGTGAAGAAATTCTTGCACCGGCAGGATCCGTGATGATTTTTCATTCCTTGCTCGTTCACAATTCAAATCCCAATACATCGGGAAAACCACGCCGCTTAATGATTTATAGTCACTACCCAAAAGCTGCAGCTATGGGACACGACATACGCAATGGGGCAGGGCGATTAATAGAATCGCCATACGAATTGGAATACATGCGCAAGAAAATATCCGGGGAGTACAGCGACCAATTTACCATATAAAATGTGCGCTTTGGACTCTGATTAGTATTAACGATTTGTGTATTCTGGAACTGCGCCAAGGTATTTAAGAAAAATCATTTGAATAATACCTTTCTCTTCAAGCTCTTTGAATGCTTTTCTGTAAGCAAGCACAATGTCTTCAGGCATATCTTTTGAAGCCGCGATATACTGCACGCCTCTTTTTATTGGGGGCCCGTACTTAACACGTTTTTCAAGTTGGGTATTTTTTATCGAATATTGAATTAAAGATTTGGCACTAAACCATGTATCCGCACGTTTGGCCAATAGCATTTTGACAATCTGTTTTGATCCATCAGTTGTTTCATGCATGTTGGTGAACTTGTTAGAGCGTAATACATAATTCGGCGGTGATTCCTTATGAACCAATATGAGCTTCTCATCGGTGGCCGATTTTAAATCGAGCGCTTTACCCGAGAAATTTGCAAAGACCAGATCCTGCGGCATGACTTTGATTATCCAGGTGTATTTATCTTCACGACTTTCAGTACGGGTGAGCGGAAAAATAATATGATTATCTGACTCCTGAGTCATGTTTTGGGCTCTTTCCCAGGGAATACTCCGGGCTTGAATACTCGATCCCAAACGCTTTTCTATCTCATTAGTAATGTCAACAAAAATACCGCTCTCGGCAATTTTTTCTGTCCTGTCGTGCATGGACCACGGAGGTAGATTACTGGTGACAATAGAATAATTATTTTTACGGGCAGACTTTACTGGATTGGTCTTTGTGGATTCAGATTTGACGGGTTTAGGTGTAGGCGTTTCTTTTGAAATGAGTTTTTTCTTACAAGAAAAATTTAGCATGATTAGTAAAATCATACTAACCATCGCGTGTTTAAAAAACACGATATTTACCCAATGTTTATTTCCTAAGGAGCCCATCTCTTTTATCACTTTCTTTTCCTTGCCCCAATAAAATTCATTATAAATACTATGCATTATAAGTCTGAAATTTCAATAAAAGTGGGAAGAAATATGAATTGGAAACAGTTACATATATTGACAAATATAAAAAATAAGTAGGCATATAGATTTTGCTTTTTTAAGGTCTCTTGCGCCAGGTTCTAGGCGACAAGCCTTTTTCTTTTTTGAATAATCGTGAGAAATAATTGCTGTCTTCGAAACCCACACTATAGGCAATCTCGTATATAGCCCGGTTATTTGTACGGAGTAATTCAGCGGCCCGGTCGATACGGATACGATTGATGTAATCAACAATCCGCAAGCCTGTAATTTCCTTAAACTGACGCTGCAAAGCACTCAATGACATATTGGCAATCCCGGTTAATTCATGGGTGTAAATTTTTTCATTGTAGTGTTCTTCGAGCCATGAAAATAGTTCAGCAAGTTGTCCCACTCGATGCAACGGCGAATCAGAATCCATATAGTAACGCGAACACAGGGTGATGATTTCGATGAGCAATGCTTTAGAGAGGACTTTGAACCCGGGCTTTTTAGCTTCGAGCTCGCGATTGAGCAGATCGATTTTTCCAGTGATCACTGTCCACTGTTCCGTGCTGAGCATAATGTGTTCCTGCTGCAGATTACCCAGTCGCATAGCGGTTTCCAGGTAAAATAAGGCATGATAACCGGGTAGGGAAGTCAGATCTGGATTTTGCTGATGCAGTTCTTTTAAATGAAATAAAAGGTTAATAATCTGGAGATTTTTACAATTACGATAGCCATGCGATTGCCCTTCTTTTATAACAAAGATATTATGACGGTTTAGTTCAAACTCATGATTTTTAGTCACGTGAATACCCGTCCCACTGCTGACCAAAACAAGCTCAGTAAAGCTGTGACTATGCAAGCCTAAATCAGTCTGCTCAGTGGGTATAATTCCTACAGTTTGATTGTTTAAGAGCCGATGTGATTCCATGTGATAATATGGCATTTGACCAAATAATCCTGTTTATAAACTAAATAGTTAAGGAAACTATGGCAATAAAGCATATAATGTCAAGGAATAATGAAAGCCAGATAATACTAATTAAGGAGTTTTTGATGATAAATGTAGCCATTGTAGGTATAGGTGGAATCGGCAATATTCATGCCGGTTGTTACGAAAATAACAAGCATACAAAACTTGTTGCAGTATGTGATATAATCAAAGAGAAAGCAGATGCAGCAGCAGAAAAGTATGGTGTAAAAGCATTCTATAGCGTGAAGTCGATGTTGAAAAGTGATCTGAAGATTGATGCATGCAGTGTAACCACAGCCGGTGTTGAAAATGGCGGTGATCATTATAAACCCAGTATTGAACTGTTAAATGCCGGCATGCCAATTTTGGGCGAGAAGCCGATTTCAAACGAAATTGCCAAGGCGCGCAAGCTTGTCGAAACTGCGAAAAAGAAACGTGTGAGTTATGGCGTAAATCTTAATCATCGCTTTACCCCGTCTGCAATTCGTGCGAAAGAGTGGATCAAAGAAGGTCGCCTTGGTGATCTAAATATCATCAATCTGACTATGTGGATAAATAATCCAAATGAATCCAGCCCGCATTTTCATATGCGTGCACTACATCCGCATTCATTCGATATCATGCGTTATTTTGCTGGCGACATCGACAAAGTACAGGCATTTTTCAAAAAAGGAAAGGGTCGTAAGATCTGGTCGAATGTGCAGGTGAACTTACAATTCAAGAATGGCATGATCGGCCATTTGACTGGTAGTTATGATGCTGGCGGCAGTTATGGCATGGAGACATGTGAGATCGTTGGATCTGAAGGCCGGGTAATAATCAATGAAGCATGTGAAAAGCTGTCTTTCTACCCACGCTTTTCCAAAGAGGTGGAAATCTATGACCATCTTGGCGGCATGGGAAGTTTCGGTGAAACATTCCAGTCACGCATCAATGCATGGATTGAAGACCTGCGCAAAAAGACTGCACCATCTAAAGTGGATGCTAAGGCCGAAGATGCCTTGAAAGTGCAGTTGGTTATTGAGTCGTGCATCAAATCTTGGGAAACCGGCAACGTCATAAAAGTGCCACAAAAATAAGGAATCAATAATATGAAATTAGGTGTGAACTCTGTTCTTTTTGGTGGTCATGATATGGAAACAGCTTTTCGCTGTATCAAAATGGCCGGGTATGATGGTATTGAAATTTCCGCGATTGGCGGAATGAGCGAACATCTTGTCATCGAGCGTTGGCAGGAATGTGCGCCGCAGGTGAAAGCACTGGCAGCTGAGTACGATTTAGAATTGCTGGCCATGGAACAGCCAAGCCAGGATCCTGATACGATGGAAGCGGCGATGCAAGCAGCAGTGGAATCAGGAATTCCGATGATTTGTTGCGGACCAGGTGGAAAGATGGATGACGAATCAACCTTTCAAGAATCAATTGATTCGATTAGCAAGCTGGTCGAACGTGCTGAGCATTATGGCCTTACCCTGTGTGTGAAAGCGCATGTTGGCTGTGTGATTTATAATACACCAACCAGTCTGCGAATGCTCGAAGCAATTACCAGTGATAACTTCGGTTTGGACATGGACCCAAGCCACATTCATCGTGCCGATGAAAATCCGGTAGAGGCAATAGCAGCAGTGGTCGACCGCATACGTCATGTTCATATTCGTGATTGCAAGGGGCGCCAGACAGGACCGGGTACACCGGAAGACCAGGCAAACGGCCGCGGTGATATTGACCTGTTGGGTTACATCCGTGTCTTGCATGAAGGCGGCTATACCGGACCTGTTAATCTGGAAGTGATCGGCGCAAAAGAATACTCCGTGGAGCAATGCTGTACGATTGCAGCAGAGACTCGTGGTCACATGCAGGCATCTCTGCAAGCATGCGGCGCTCGATAAAACATCATTAAAACATCATTAAAATTTTAATTTAGGAACTATTAAAATGGCTAAGAAAAAACCAAACGTATTATTAATTGCGATCGATTCATTATTGTCAACACATATGAGTTGCTATGGCTATGAACGTCAGACCACACCACACATCGACCGCTTTGCGGAAGGGGCAACTTTATTTGAGAATACCATCTCACCACATATTCCCACCACATCTGCATATGCATCGATGCTGACAGGAATGGATTGTTTCACAAACCAGGTAGTCGCATTGCGCCATCGAGGACCAATGCGTAAACAGGTGAAATCAGCCGCGGAAATTTTTCGCAAAAATAATTATAATACCAGCTGTATTGGTTTTCCCAATAATCCGGCTGGGCGTGGGTTTGCCAACTATGTAAATTATGAATCCTGGAGTCCAGGAGAAGATGGAAAATGCCATAAAGCAGAAGATCTCAATACTGTATTCTTCCCTGAGTTGGACCGCTTAAATAAATCGAAGAAACCATTCTTTGCAATGTTGCGTCATATGGATCCACATTCACCGTATCTTCCGCCCGAACCCTATGATCGTTTATTTT
>JABSQK010000556.1 GCA_013215875.1 Lentisphaeria bacterium | reverse complement strand
TGATTGCAAGCATGAAGACAAAGTCTATGTGAAATGATTCTTATGAGAAGAAAACTTAATTTACAGGAAAGATGTGCTATTGTAGAGGGAACTTATGAACAGAAGAAACTTAAACTGCCGCGAAGCGGCTTACTTGAACAATGCCACTCAGCCATCCACAAAAATAAAAAATAGTGGAAATAAAAAGGAAATAAATGATATAAAATAATTTTCGGCTTCTACTGCAATCCACTTGTTTAAAAAAATCGGTGAATAAATAAATCAGAGCAATTGCTGTAGCTATATTCATCAAAAAGAACACAAGGTATTGATATATCTCCCTGTTTGGCAGAATATATTGATCTTGATATTTTAAGCAGAAGATCATCCCACTAGTAGAAAGAATGAACAAGGACAATGAAATAATATTTCTAATTTTCACTGTTTAGCCTTAATTTATATACACCATGGCTTGTTTCTTTTTTCGATTTATCCAAGTTTCTGCCCCCAGAACCATCATAAATGTAAATAAATTGCTCTGTTCTATCGAGAATTTTAATTTTAGAGTATTTCATCAAGAAAGCTTCGGACTCAAGAACCTTAATATTCTCTTTTACTGAATATAAATAATTGAATATAAATTTCACATCTTGAATTCTTTTAAGCATTCTGCTGTGATCTAAATATTCCGGGTCATTTTTTTCCATATAAAAGATAAATGATGGAACGAAAAGTGGGATATCTCTATTATGTATTAAACCACTTGCTTCGGATACATTCTTAGTCAATTGTTGCCTGGCAAATATCTCTTCATTATCAAAGTCCAGTTTTGGCATCTCATCTTTTAGAAGCTTTAGTTGTTGGGGAGTTCTAGAATAGGACAAGGCATAAATTAACATTTCAATTTTGAATTTCTTTATCAAGCCGTGGGTAAATGGGTCATTCTCGTCTTTGAGCATAAGGTCCATTCTGCTAAATATTGAGAGTAGATGTTTAAATTTTGGCCAATCGTCATTTAGCATTGCCTGGTGGAGTATAAATCGATATGGCTGCAGAATCTCAAGTATGTTTGAAGACAAAGGGTCACGATAGGAAATATACTCTTTTATTTCAAATGGGTATTCTATTTCCATTTCAAGTACTGAATCTAATAGAGCGAATCTCTGTTCAATTGTTTCCACATGTTTATTTTGAATTTCTCGATGAAGATCGGTATACTCAAAAAACTTGCTGGAACCCAGTTGCGAAGCGGCTTTTTTCACTTCCCAAATACGATGGAAAATCTCCTTGCCATATTTCTCCTTCAAGTCTTTAATTTCATCAAACTGCTCACGTCGTATTTCAATCTGAAAATGATTGCCAGAAGTAAGTTTTTTGAATGGTTCCTTCTCATTTCCTAAATCACAGTACTTATAAAGAGAGTCAACAATTTCTGTATATTTCGGATTAGTAAACTGGAGGGGATATTTATCCAACAGTTTAACATGCTTTGGTATTTCTTTTAATTTATAGAAAGCATTATCTTGTTTGGGTATGGGATCTAGCCAAGTTCTAAATTCAGTATTGTATTTCTTCAGTGTTTTATTAGCTCTGGAATGACCTATGCCGATAAGCACAACATAGATTGCAGCAACAGTTAGTGCTATATTCAAAATCTGAAAATGTTTATATCTCCACTTCTTTGATTGGATCAGCCATTCCGCGTGTTTTTTTTGAGTTTCATTCATGGCTGATAAAATACCATTCCTGGCTGAAATGCAAGACTATTTAGCAGACAGTATTTGAAGCTAGCTAAGCAATTTTTTGCAGAAGGTCTTCCGCGTGCTTGAATGCTGCGCTGGATTTCGTATCGTCACCGAGCATACGGGCAAGTTCGGAGACCTGCTCCGAGCGGCTCAGTGTTTTTACTGAAGTGGCGGTTCGTTTTAAACGAGTAAACTTGCTGATACTAAAGTGTGTCCTAGCATTCGCTGCGACCTGTGCCTGGTGGGTGATACACAATACTTGGCGTCCTTGAGCTAATGCTTTCAATTGCAAACCAACTTGGGCGGCAACCTTACCACCAATATTGGCATCCACTTCATCAAAGATTAGCATGGGGATATCATCGACTTCTGCAAGCACAGTTTTCACAGCGAGCATGATGCGGGCAATTTCACCACTACTGGCAATCTCTTTTAATTCACGGGCGCCTTCACCGGGATTCGGTGCAAAACAAAATGCAATATGATCGCAGCCATGGATAGAAAGTTCGCTTTCGGTGCGAATGATTTTGAATTCGGAATCCGGGAAGCCGAGTTTCTTTAAGCAATCATTTATCTTTGGGGCAATTTTTGCTGCATGTTTACAACGCTCCTTGCTGAGCTTTTCTGCGAGTTTTTCCAGGACTGCTTTTGCAAAGAGCACGTCATTTTTAAGTTGCTCGCGCTGCTCGTCATAATTCTCGATCATTCCCAGGCGTTTTCGGCAGTCCTCGGCATGGCTCAGAATATCAGCCACTGTGGCGCCATATTTTTTGCGCAATTGACGCAGCAGGCTATAGCGGGTTTCAAGTTCCTTAAAGCTTGCGGCATTCGTTTCAATCTTTTGCGAATAGGCAGTGATATCTATCGAAAGTTCCTGTAGCTCGGCAATGGTTCCATTGAGAGTTTTGCTAAACTTTTCGCCGGACTCCTTATCGACGCGTTCGAGATCGATCATATCGCGCAGCACAGTGGAGAGCTTTTCTATGACTGATCCGGAGTCATCATTGAGTACTTGTGTGGTATTATTCAGACTGCTTAAGATATGGTTTGCATTGGATGCGAGATTGAATTGATTATCGAGTTCATCATCATCTTCTTCAGTTAATTCTGCATCGTCTATTTCCTTCATTTGAAAGCGCAGATAGTCGATCATTTCAGGGGAGGGTGATTCACTTTCAAATTCGGACAATTCATCTTCGAGCTTTTTCATGTGTTCCCATGCTGCTTTTACCTTGCGCTTCTCTTTTTCTAAAACGCCAATACGATCGACCAGTTCCCGTTGCCGACTATTTTTAACCAGGGACTGGTTATCATAAGGGCCATGAATATCGATGAGAATCTCAGAGAGTTCACGCAGAACCTGGGCTGATACGGCGGAGGAATTTATATAGTGCCGGCTCGCCTTGGAAGAAATGCGACGAGAGATTAGGAGTAATCCCTCGTCACAGAGAC
>JABSQK010000555.1 GCA_013215875.1 Lentisphaeria bacterium | reverse complement strand
GCGGAGGCTGCTATTAGGATCTATACCGAGTGATCTGATTAATGATTTTACGCTATAAACGGTACCTTTAGATTTAATAACATTCTGTATATCGGTTAGCACTCGTCTTAACAGCTCATTTTGTACTGTGCGAAGAGCTGCTTTAGAGGTTTCAATGTTCTGTGTTATATTTTCAGCCTCAATATACTGCTCAATCGTTGCCTGTGAAAACATATTGGGTATTTTAAAGCCATAATAATTTGCGAGGAATGTTAGAAATGAATCTGGAATAAATCCTTCTTTTTGATAATCTGCATAGAGCACGGTGCTGAATGAATCAACAACAATCTTAAGCTCATCAAAAAACTTTGCGTATACGAACAACAGAGAACTAAGCAGTTGAACGCTTCCTAGCTTACCAGAACCAGGTATAGAAGTGCCTTCATAGTCATCATTAATTGTGCCGTCAACATCTGATAATCCATCTTGTACTTGACCATCAATAAAATAATGCCCAGGAACAAGCTTTGTTATTAGATTGGGATTAACATCATCATAAAGACTTGCAGTGGTTAGAAGCTTCGTGTTTAATCCAGTAATACCCTGGTATGATGGAAATAACACAGGTGTAAATTCTAATTTTTCAAAGATTAACGGTGCACCCAAAGATGAAGTATTTCGAAGAGAAAAATTAAAGTTAGCAATCGATGAATGTAGTGAATTCCCTGAGCTATCCAAAACTATTTGATTTATTGCTGATGTTTCACTATTTCCCAATGTGCCTGTGGGCTCATTGAATTTATAGTATAGCTTAAGTGTATTATCAGTGAAGATTGCTTTCTGTGCAAATAGCTTCTGCTGATTAATGGTACGGATATCGTGGAATACTCTTAGCTCATCAATCGCGCCTGACAACGTCTGTGTGGGCACTATATCGGTGTTGTGTGTTGTAGCAGTTGAACCGCTGCCAATAGTGAGTGGGCTGTTAACAAAGTCCATTGCCCCGACCGTGGCTATATTTGTCGATTGATCACCGAGTAATTCATTAACATATAATTCTACCCGATGTATTGGCTTGGTTCTATCAAGCGTAGCAACAACGTGATTGAATTTTCCCTTAATGATATTAGCGCTGGCAGATAGCGTAATACTTCCTGATGATACGAGAAAATCAAGGGGTGCTGTTTCTGCAGATAAAGAAGAACTAACAAGGAGTGATATGCCCTGCATGCTTCCAGAGATTTTTTGACACACTACCTGTACTGCTTCATTTATTTCGGCAGGAAGAAATAGCTGTAATTCAAAGGTAAATGAAGAATGCCCAGGGTCTAAAACTGATTTGCCCGTATGGGTTTTTGAAAGTGTAGGAAACTCTGTGCCGGCACGGTCAGCTACAGAAATGTGTGAAGCAGTGAATAATAGATAACCTTTATTTTTTGGGAACTGGTCATAGACATATTTTTCAAACCCACTAAGGCTCTCCAAAAATGCCTCTATTTCTTTTCTTGTACCATCAAACGGATAACCATTAATAATCTTGTCAAATGCAACGTTGGTTTTACCCTGCGCAGAATTAAAAAAGGTGTGATTTTCAAACTTTGACCAATCTAACGGAATCTGCTGCGTGGACTTTATTCCCACTCCTTGAAAATCGTATTTAAAGGAGGAGGTGCTCTCAATATTACTTTTTTCTAAATCACCATATTTTAATGATACCGTATTTGCAGCTTTAAGTGTTTCCTTAAAAAATTCACTTGGCTGGTTTAAAATGAATGATTTGATTCCAGCCATTATGATCCCTGTTGATTATCAACTTTAAATTTCTTTCCTATATTCTTAAATACATGATCTGTATCGTTGTCTTTAATCAAGAGATCCACTCTATATGAACGGCCGGCTACTAAATCGCTCATATAAAGATCAAAATACATACCCTGAGAATCAGTAGATAGCAATGTTGCATTTTTATTAGTTTCAAATGGAACTATAACTTCATTACTTTGTGTGTCGCGTATAGAATAATACATGTTCGTGAAGATCATGCTTTTACTTTCAAGCGGAAGCTTTGAAGCAACAATGGGCGCAGTATTATCCTGCACAAAAATTCTCATGCGTACTTTTTCGTCAACCTGATATTCAGGCTTCATATTGGTAATATTAACTGTAAGATTTCTAGGAGAATTAACTGCAGTTGTGCGAGGCTGTTGGCTTACAGCAAATGAGCTTCCGGTTAAGAAACTAACAGTTCCATCTAGGGATTCCCAATATGGATAAAAGTCAACTGAACCAGAAGCAACTATAAGAGGAACATAATCACTATCAGTCGAGCGAAGTATAAATGATGCCAAATATGCACCTGTGATAAAATT
>JABSQK010000554.1 GCA_013215875.1 Lentisphaeria bacterium | reverse complement strand
GTTGCGTCGAACCTGGATAGTCTGTCCAATCTTCTCTTTCGTCCGGATCTGTGCCATCAGCTTTCAGCACCACATTCGACATACCTGACAAAAAACATTGGCGAATACCCTGATTCTATTGAAATTATGGGAACATCTTATGAGAAGGTGGAAGACCTTCGTTATGGTACCAACCCGCATCAGCCGGCAGCAATGTATAAACCTGAGGGCCAAAATAACCCAATCGGTGATTTGAAGATTTTGAAAAATGGTAAGAGTGGTTTGTCTCAAACCAACCTGGAAGATATTTCGTATTCATTGAATATTGTGAAGTATTTCGACCGTTCTTCTTGTGCAGTAATGAAGCATGTAAATCCATGTGGAGTCGCTGTGACAGTGGAGGGTGAAAGTTTGGTCGATGTATTTCAAAAGGCCTGGGATGCAGATGCACGGGCGGCATTTGGCTCAACCATTGGATTTAATTGTGAATTGGATGCAGATACAGCCAAAGCCATTATGGGGTATTTTGTCGAATGTGTGGTTGCGCCATCTGTATCGGATGAAGCACTGGCCATTCTGAATGACTTTGATACCTACAAAATGAATAAGCATCTGCGTGTTTTGCAATGCGGTGACTTGAGTCAACTACCACGCTATGTGGGTGACGATACGAGCAAAGCCAGATCGATAAAAGTGCTCCATGATGGATCTTTGGTAATTTCTGATCCACTATTAACACAGCTCCGTAGTACAGCTGACTTGAAACGTGCGACGGGCAAGAGCAAAGATCTTGGTGAAGTTGAATCAACAATTGACGTGAGCGAGCAGCAGATTGAAGATGTGCTGGCCTCGTGGTATATCAATATAAATGTGCGTTCGAACGGTGTGGTCATTATGAAAAATGGCGTAACACTTGCCGTAGGAACGGGCGAGCAAGACCGTGTAGGGGCTGTTGAACAAGCTGTATGGAAATTTGCAAACAAGTATGAAGGAAGCGAAACAATTGCCGGATCAGTCATGTCCAGTGATGGTTTCTTCCCGTTTCCAGATGCTGTAGAAGTAGCAGCTAAAGCGGGTGTATCAGTATGTATTGCCCCAGCCGGTTCCATAAAGGATGCCGCGGTCATCGTTCGAGCCAACGAACTGGGTGTGGCATTATTTCATGCGCCGGAGCGAATCTTTTCGCATCATTAATCATTTCTAGAATTAAAACCGAACACACTTTTTTAAACCTGTAACGGGATCTACGCATCGTGAGTGAGGATAAAGAAGATAAAATTCCTGAAGATATAAGGAAGGATTGTCAGGAGCTGACAGCACTTCTAAATAAACTACACTTGCGCTCGCTTGAGGCCTGTGGCCTGCCTCTAGAAACTGTTCCCAATAATTTACAACTGCAGTGGCTGTCTGAAATGAACGATGATGATCTCTGTGAGCAACTGTGGACGAACTGCCTGGAACATGTTTCAAGCATCGATGCGATACAGACGGGGGCAGTGTATTGCTTTTTATGTAAATCTGCATCTTGCGCGCATGCTAAACCTGAAACGATAAGCGATGTGTTTGCCGGTTACAATAATAATGGCAGTCCGATTTGGCAGGAATTTTTAAGCCTGCTGCTGGAACTGGAAGATGACCGGGTGGACCAAGTGGTTGGCAATAATGGAAGACTCATTGGAAAGGTCATGAGTCGCAAACGCCTCATAGATAAGCAGTTTATTGGCAGCGGTCGTAATAGCCTGACTTATCGGATAATTGGCCAAATGATAGCTGGTTACTTTCGGGTAAATGAACAGCAATGTGCCATAACAATCCAGATCGTTGAAAATGCCTCGCGTATATTGCACTTGCAAATAATTGCCCCTGCAGCGATGCAAGAAATGCTGGCCGATAGTGAAGAGAAATCAACGGGTGTATTTGCCAGACTTTATCATACCCTGCATGAACTAAAACATGAGTTGCACAGTATGAACTCAAAATGGAAACAGGCGGATCAACAGGAACGCGGACAATTGCGGGAAAAGATTTTTTCCGAATTGCGTCATTTAGGAAATATGATAGAACGTAAAGGACGCCAATCAAAACGCCGTACTCAGCATGCCCAGAATCGCCAGAATGAAAATCGCCCAATTGCCAATGCGATGGATGATTTAAGCAATGCAGCAGACCATCACTTTTATTCAGACAAAGCTCGCGGATCTATTGTTGTCGCCGGTAAGCGGGGCAGGGCACATGTATTTAACCCGGAAGGCAAACATGTCACATCGTTGATACTACCATCCGATAAATTGGAAAAACGTGAACAGCGAAAGCGCTATATTCACTTGAATAAAGATGAGCGCGAAAAATTTAAAGACGCAGTGAAAGAGCATTATGGAAAAGAAGTCTAAAAAAGATCTATTCATTAGAGTCGTGCTCTTAATTGGTGTCTTTGTAGTCGCATTTTATTTACTGGGAAAACCGAAGAAACCGCACCCGCTTCTAAATAAGGATGCTCCGCTTATTTCCGGACGCTTGATTACCGGTGAGAATTGGGGCTTGTCGCAGGTAGCACAAAAGTTTTTGATTATTGATTTTTGGGCGAGTTGGTGCCCCCCATGTAAGGCAGACTTTCCAATATTTAAAGCACTCTATGAGCGATATAAAGATAACGACAAAGTGGCTTTTTTGTCCATTTCTATTGATGCCAAGAAGAAAGCGTTGCTTGCCTATTTAAAATCGAATAGTTTTGATTGGCCTTTGATTCATGACCCTGAGCAGAGAATTGCGACTCCCTATGGTGTGAAAACGATTCCTAGTTACTGGATAATATCGCCAGATAGAAAGATTATTCGAGCAGGCATAAATAGAGCGGCACGTTTATCGAAAGCTGTTGATCAGGTATTGAGTGAAGCAAATTAGTTAAAGCGCACGTTCCAGGGCATTCTCTACACCATTATCATCCGCTTTATTTTTTCCCTGAGATTCCCGGATACTATCCTCGTCGAAGTCCTCTCCCAGTACCTGATAGCATTTGATGAGCGCGACAAACAGTTTCTTTTTAAATTTGCCTGTAGTCATGCGTGAGCCAATTTCAACCTGGATGAGCAGACCTTTAAAGCTTCCCCCGTCAATAATTGCTGTATAGAAGCGTTTCTTTTTATCTGTTGTCTTAAAGCCGCTTTTTGTGAGCTTTGCACGGTATTTTTCCAGACCGTCCGGGTAGGTGAAGAGTAATTCACAGGCGATCAATTTTTCATTCATAAAAAAGAATGTTTGCTGCTTCACCCTGCGGTTCTTCATCAGGTTTTTTCCTTTTGAAACAACATATGCCGAGGCATCAATTTGACTGACCGGGTCTATCTCGCGTTTTTTTGGACCTTCGAGTGGTTTCTTTTTTGATTTTGCTTTGAGCTTTACAGTGCTTAGAGCTTCGCCCAGATAAGGGCCACCCAGGTCTATAATAACGGGATCTTTTGCGTAAAGACCAAAAACACATAAAAAGGATAAATAAAATTTCATAGAGAGAATCGAATAATAAATTAGAGCGCCCTGCCTACAGCTTTATCAACTTTATCATCCTCAGCTCTATTTTTTCCTTGAGATTTAATGATGCTTTCCTCGCTAAAATTAGCACCAAGAACTTTGTGACATATGATAAGTGCCACGAAGATTTGTGTTTTAACTTTCTTCTTATCTTCAAGCATACGTGTTTCGATAAGAACTTTTATTGGCAACCCTTTAAAGCTTCCCCTGTCAATTTTAGCTGTGTAAACTTTCTTTTCACCTGTAGTCTTAAAACCACTTTTTGTCAGAACTTTGCGATATTTATCCATGCCATCTGAACTCTTAAAAAGTAATTCACATGCGACCATTTTCTCATTCATAAAAAAGAATGTCTGCTGTTTAACATCCTTGTTTTTCATGAAATTTTTTCCATCCTTAACAACAAATGGATCGGCTTGGATTTCGTTGACTGGATCTATCGAACGGGTTTTTAAACCTTTAAGACGCATCTTATTGTCAAATGCTTTGAGTTTTACCATGGCAACACGTTCCCCAAGGAACGGTCCACCCAAATTTATTATCTTTGGTACGACGACCTTTTCTTCTTCAGCAGAGAGCTGAAAAATAAATAACAAGGCTATAAAATATTTCATTTAGGAACTCCTTTTTATTCCTACAATGGTACACTTATTAAAAAATGCAAAATAATATTCTTTAATAAAATAATCTTAAGTTAATGACATCTAAGTAAATAATTAGTTACATTATTGTATCAGCTAGCCGCAACACTTACAGAATCGTTGGAATGTGAATTCTCAGTTTGGCAATTCATATTTTTAAGCAGTGTCCATAGTGGCATAATTGACATGTCCACATTGAATTGCTCTTTTATAACCAATTTGAGTTTTTCGAGGGTCCATGCAGTTGGTTTACCCATAGGGTCAGTTTTTTCAGTTACCCAGCTTTTTAGTAGTTCTTTCTGGCTTGGGCTCAGTTTAGACTCTCTGGCACCTGTAATACCACCTGTTAAACCCTCAAGACCTTCATCTTTATAGTTTTTAATCCAGCGGTATACGGTTCTAGGTGAGGTGTCGAATTGTTCAGCAATTTTTTCAATTTGTTCTTGTTCAGCCTGAATAATTGCAATTAATTTAATACAAAGAGCTGCTTGATCTAATTTCCCCAAATCCTCCCAAGCATGGTCTGACAACTCTTTTAATTGATCGTTTTTAGGACGTGCCATAAGTCTCCACATAGTTAACTGTTTTAATTGTGGTACTTAGTAGCAGATTAACTGCCAAAGAATTTTTATTTTAATTGTGTCGTTTACTTTCACGTATATTTTTAACAATTACTGTGAGGTCCGCATCGTGAATCGTTGCTGAAATTTCATCATCCGTATTGATTTGGGATTTACTCTTAATTGTTTTACCATCTTTATCGAATAGAATGCTGTATCCCCGATTTAGCACATGTCGTGGGTTTAATTGATTTAACTGCCTGTCACTTGATTTCAGCTTTTCATTATAGAGCACTAGTTTTTGTTCAAATAATCGCGTCAGGTTTGCAGATAAATAGCGTATTTTCTCTTTTTTCTCTTTCATTTGGGCAAGCGGATTATGAATTTGCAAACGGGCATTCAGGGCCTGCAACTGCTCCCTGTTTTTACTGATCTGCTCGTCAATGATTTCTTGCAGCTCAGCACTGGAATCATCCAGGCGAATTTGGTGATTGTGCAGTAGGGATTGCGGTTGTTGAAAAATATAATGCTTTGAATAAGTGTTGAGTCTATTGAGATTTGTCTGATAGCAATCTGTGAGTAGATCGACCAATTTTTGTTTGTTGTATTCAAGTCGCCTGCTGCTTTTTTGCGCGGTTAAGTCGAGACTTTGTCCGAGTCTGTTTAAGCATAGTAACTGTTGGCGGAGCAGGTCGCTTTTAATCGGCACGGCCATTTCCGCCGCCACAGATGGGGTAGATGCACGTTTATCAGCCACGTAGTCTGCCAGGGTAAAATCCGTTTCATGGCCAATTGCAGAGATAACAGGTATATCTGATTTGGCAATCTGCCGGACGAGCTTTTCGTCATTGAAAGCCCAAAGATCTTCCATGCTGCCTCCGCCCCGGGTAATGACAATAAGATCGCACGCATTTTCGCGATTGAAATAACGAATGGAGCGGATGATCTGGCCTACCGCGTCTGCGCCTTGCATTCGTGAATCAATAATACGCAAATGCTGATCCGGGTTTCGTCTGTGTGTGACATTGATAAAATCCTGTATTGCTGCGCTATTACTTGCCGAAATGATACCGATGATACCTGGCAGTAGTGCCAGCTTCTTTTTACGACCGGCATCAAACAGGCCCTCGTTTTGCAACTTTGTTTTGAGTGCTTCAAATTGTTTATGCAGATCGCCTATGCCTGCGGGACGAATCTCTGTAATGTAAAACTGGTAATAGCCAGCCTGTTCATAAACACCGACTTTCCCAAGTGCTTCCACTGCAGTTCCATTTGCTAAAGCCAGTTTTTTTACAAGCTGTGCACCATCGAAGAATACCGCACTTATCT
>JABSQK010000553.1 GCA_013215875.1 Lentisphaeria bacterium | reverse complement strand
TCCATATGCATGCAAATTTCGTCCTGTTATTTCAGGATAACCGTCCCAACTATTGATCTTTTCTGCTATGAATTGTTGGATATAGGCAATCTGTTTGCCTACCCATTCACCATCACTATCCATTTTCGCCTGATCATAGGCAAAGAATTCTTTACGCAATGCAATCGTTCCCAAGCCATCAAAGGTAAATGTTTTTACTGGCGTTTTACCATTCACCGCCATGTAGGATACCTCCATGGATCCTCCCCCTTGGTCGAGCAGCAAGATAATGTCATCCTCACCAAGTTTTACATCCTCTGCCTCATGCCGAAATGGATACGTAAAACCAATCGCCTGAAGAGTCAACTGTGCTTCATTTTCCGCCGATAATACATTAATGTCGATTCCAGTGTGTTCAAAAATCATCCGCAATAGGTCATCAATATTTTCCGTCCAGCGAAATACTGCCGTACCAATTGCTGATATATCAGTCTCGTCAACACCATTCTCGATAAGGATAGATTTCAGAGTTGAGAGAAAATCCAGAAGTTCGCGTAATTTCCGACTGGTGATATCAATCCGTTTTGTTACAGGGTCTATATCATCACCCAAATTTAAAATCATTCCAAGGTTACAAAACGTACTTTTTTGCCATTCTTCTGTCGCGACTACTTTTGGTGCGACAAGCAATCGTATTGCCCGTGTACCTATATCGAATATGGCGACCCTTTTGCCATATCCTGCTTTTAAATACTTATCTAACCTGTTGCAATCCTCTACCGGTAACATTTGAGCTCCATTATTAAATTTAGGGAACCCTTTATTTAACATCTTTAGGCACAAAATCCAGTTGAAATTTAAATAATATGTGCAATATTTTAATAGTTAAAACAAGTAAATGAAGGAGAAAGCTACACATGTCACTAATAAGAAAACACTTACGTAAAATCACAGTACTACTTGGAGGACTATCTATTTGGGTCACTATATGCTCATGCGGGTCCTTACTTTATCCCGAAAGACAGGGTCAGGCAAATACAGGAAAGTACGATCCCATGGTATTAGTCATGGATGGTTTTCTCTGCCTATTCTTTATCATTCCAGGAGTCATCGCATTTCTTGTTGACTTTAACAGCGGTGCAATTTACCTGCCACAGGGCGAGGCTAAGTTAATTAAATTTAATCCCGATAACACCACTGTCGAGGAAGTTGAAGCACTTATCAAAAAACATACTGGCAAAGATATTAAGCTAAATCAAAATCAAGCGGATCAACGCTATATTAGCTTGAATAAAGGCAAAAAATTAGTGAATGCATATTCAAACTAATTGACTGAGAATTTGAGAAGGCATTCCATTTGGGATGCCTTTTTTGTTTTAAAGAAAAAGACGATAATCCTTAATCATCTCACATGATACTTGGCAAATAATTATAATATCAAATTAAAATCTATTTCTCACTGCTAGGCCTAGTCAATGAAATGGCGTAATTTTTGACGCTTTAGCAAAATGCTTTTTAGTCGTTCTGAAATTTCAGGATCATCAACTTCATTCAAAACCTTCTTCATATATGCGTCTGAAAATTCATCGGCTTTCAAAAGTTTTTCCTGTGCTTTTCTACGTTCACGGAATGTTTCAGCCCCCAGTTTTTGAATCATTAAAAATACAGCTTTTTCACGTTCCGGTGTGAAAATCTCATACTGCACAACATTTGTACGAATCAAACTTACAGGCGTAACAGAAAACGATAGTTTCAGAAAGCTATCCTGTAGCTTCCTTGGCATCACATAAAAGATGCGTAAACCTTCATTTTCAAAATACTGTTTTTGCCAAATGTCTGTCATACCCTTTGACTCTTTAGGGAAAAGGCCAAGCTCTTCAAGATAGTATTGAAAAATTTTGCGTAGTTGCACAGAACGCGTCTTTACATCAACAGCCTGATCCCACTTTATAGAAATATTTTTTGCTGCATGTGAATCCAATGAAAACTGCAGATCAAAAACCTTCGCGTTTTTAACATAAACGACAAAAACATGCCCCAATTTAAATTCACTGGTATTTTCAATTCGTAGTTTATCCTTCGCGTAGCTCGCTTTCATTACAGGTTTTCGTGAAGCCACACCCCGGTAAAATAGAAATTTCTCATCTACGCCATTTACGTTTAATATACTAGCATCGACATTGCGTAGCTTATTCCACCAGGGATGCTTGTCTGCTTTAGAGTATTTAGGTGCCTGTCTTTTTACAAATCGTATATTTCGCCAGCTCAAAGTTCCATTTCGACGCAGGACCTTAATTTTATTATTTTGCATCCTCCTAGGTGAAAAACTACTGACATTAGGCCACCATTGAGTCAAGATTCCTGTTGGACATTTCACAGTGACATTTATGGAGGTTTCGAACTTAGGATAAAAATACAAAATAGGTTTTTTAATTATTCGTGAGTGATAAATATTTGGTTGTTTATTCCAGACTTGCACAAAGCCTGGCAAATCAGAAATATTATCGCGCATGCCGATTTCAATTTCATTGCTGTCCTGCAAATACTTAAAGGTTCCCCACTCGTGTATAACCAATCCCTTATTGAGACGTTTTGTATCTCTGACCGCGCGAATTTTTCGACACAAATCCATGCGCAGCTTATAGGATTCTTTGTTTCCAGTCTTTAATTTTTCGTGGGCCGGCATGCCGAGCTTAACTATCGCGGACTGAAGCTCTTTATCCTTTAATTCAGCAGGACTAAAACCAGCAATACGGTTTAATAAACCCTCATTACCATAAACCGAAACAAAAAGAAAAAAATAGAGTAAATTGGTCAGTTTCATAATCATAATAATACTTAAACTTCTAAAAAAATGCAATCCCTGCTAAAAATATAATTCCAAGCGTCTAACGGTCTCTGGTTCAGAATATTAGACAGATTTAATCGTTATAGACAAATATAAGTCCAGATAATCACTATGGAGGCCTTTGTTCCTAATTGATTAAATCGGGCGGCAAGCTCACTAAAAAGAACCTGTAGTCATATTTTGAATCGTAAAACTGTCTTATTCAGGCTGTCATGCCTTGAAGTAAAACAAAAGAATTATAATTTAACATGAATTATAAACCAATATTTGAAACTCTATGAATACAATCTACATGGATCATCATGCCACAACGCCGTTGGACAGCGACGTGTTGGATGCAATGCTGCCTTTTCTTAAAGGCAATTTTGCCAACCCAGCCAGTCAACATGCATCTGGCAATGACGTGTCGAAAGCTGTTGAACAAGCCCGCTCAGAAATTGCCAGCAGTATCAATACAGATCCACGATCGATTATTTTTACAAGCGGCGCCACAGAATCCAACAACCTGGCTATTCATGGTGTAGCCGCTTTTTATAAAGAGCAAGGCAATCATATCATCACATGCAAAACAGAACATCCCGCTGTACTCGATCCCTGTGCAAGTCTGGAAAAAGAGGGATATGAAATTAGCCGCTTGGCGGTCGACCAATATGGCATGATAGATCTGGACGAGTTACGCGATGCCATTACAGATAAAACAATTTTGATTTCACTGATGTTCGCCAACAATGAGATTGGTACGATACAAGATATAAAATCCATAGGCGATATTGCCAAAGAGCACAAGGTCTTTTTTCATTGCGATGCGGCGCAGGCATTTGGAAAAATTCCCATCGATCTCGACTTACTGGGCATCGATCTCATGTCGATTTCTGCCCATAAAATTTACGGTCCTAAAGGTATTGGTGCACTCTATCTGAGACGTCGCAATCCCCGCGTACGGCTGGAGGCAATGCAACTTGGCGGTGGTCATGAGCGGGGTTTCCGCTCGGGTACATTAAATGTACCAGGTATCATTGGCTTTGCAAAAGCAAGCGAAGTTGCCATGATGTCGATGACTCAAGATTCCGTGCACATTTCCAAAATGCGCAATCACATGCAAAAAAGCATCATGGATTCTCTCGACAATGTGTATCTCAACGGGCATCCGGATCGGCGTCTGCCAGGAAATCTCAATTTAAGTTTTGAGGACATCGATGGCTATAGCCTTCTGGCAAAATTAAACGGTATCGATATGTCCATGGGTGCTGCTTGTAGCTCAGCCATCTCCAAACCCTCGCATGTATTACGGGCAATTGGACGCAGTCCGGAATTATGCCAAAGTGGAATACGCATCGGTCTTGGACGCGCGAATAGCAGCGATGAAGTGGATTACGTTGCCCAGGCAATTGTTAAAGCTGTGTCAGAATTGCGTGAATCAGGTAATAGCGTTGACAGGGAGTCCTGCGTTTATGTTTGACCTGGAAGAAAAAAAGTTTCACTATAAGCGCGCCCGTTTTGCGACTCATTTACCCAGGGAACGATTTTATACTGCCGGGCATTATTGGCTGGCAGTGGATCAGGATGATGCAGATGTTTATTATGTCGGCTACACAAAGTTTGCCACCCGAATGCTGGGAGATATCGTCGAATTCGATTTTGAAAAAGAGCCCAGTTCCGCAGTTAAGCTTG
The DNA here is from genome assembly GCA_013215875.1 of Lentisphaeria bacterium. Classification (GTDB taxonomy): domain Bacteria; phylum Verrucomicrobiota; class Lentisphaeria; order JABSQK01; family JABSQK01; genus JABSQK01. The sequence continues at coordinate 7,471 of JABSQK010000553.1, read as the reverse complement.
GCGAAATAATCGGCTGGATAGAAGGCTTTAAAGCAAGCTCGGATATTTACGCAATCGTTGATGGTACATTTATATCTGGCAATCCTGCTCTTGAGGATGACCCAGACTTAATGCGAAAAGAACCGTATGGGTCTGGTTGGCTCTACAAGGTAAAAGGAACAATAGATCCGGCAAAATTAAGCCGCGAAGAATACGGCATCGTTCTCGATGCAACAATAGATAAGATTCTGGAAGGTGAAGAACATGAGTAAATCACGGTATATTATGATTGGCGGATTTCTTGGCGCGGGAAAAACAACCAGCGTCCTCAAGTTTGCCGAATATCTCCAGGAAAATGAGATTACTGTGGGCATCATTACCAACGATCAGGCGAGCAATCTGGTAGATAGTAAAATTATCAGCACGCATGGATTCGATGTTGAAGAGATTGCCGGCGGTTGTTTTTGCTGTCGCTTTGAATCATTAAAAGAAGCAGCAGACAAATTGTCGGCTGATACCCGGCCCGATGTCATTATAGCTGAACCAGTAGGTAGTTGTACAGACCTCGTAGCCACTGTGAGTTATCCTTTGCGGCGGATTTATGGTGATAACTTTTCTATTTCACCACTCAGTGTACTTGTCGACCCCATACGTGCCAGACGAATTCTGGGATTGGATGAAGGAAAAAAATTCAGCCCCAAAGTCAGTTACATATATATGAAGCAAATGGAAGAGGCAGATCTGATTGTCATCAATAAATGCGATTTGTTAAATGATGAACAGCTTTGTGAATTACATGATGCCCTGGCCGAGACATTTCCAGCTAGTGAAATTATTCATTGCTCTGCCCGATACAGCCAGGGACTCGAACCCTGGTTTGCTAAAATCCTTTCCACAGAAAAAAATTATCGTGAGGCCATGACCGTGGATTATCAAATATATGGCGAAGGCGAAGCCGAATTGGGCTGGCTCAATGCGACATTAAATGTGAATGAAGAGACTTATATCGATGGCAATAAACTGCTCGTCGACATTGCCATCCAAATTCGAGATTATCTAAATGACAAAGATCACCAAATTGCCCATCTGAAAATGACCCTGTCACCCAGCGAGCTCAGCACTGATCTTGCGGTATTAAATCTGGTACGAAATGATATGATTCCAGAGGAAAGTCAGTCGCTTCAAGATGATATCATGAAAGGCGAGCTCATTATAAATCTCCGTGCTGAAGCAGACCCGGATACGCTGAAAAATGCCCTAGCAGCCATGCTTGAAAAAAACGTCAAACTCGAAATCAAAGATCTCGAACATTTCAGCCCATCATTCCCAGTTCCAGTACACCGGGATAAATAAGACGAATAGAATTATGTAATTCCCATTCCAGTTCAAGTACATCTATACCCTATAATAACAGGGCCAGGCTATGTAATTATTTGATTAAATGAACCTGAAAATCACCCAGATTTTTAGATATTCATATGAGTTCAGTAGGTTTCCGAGTACCAAATTATAGATGCTTAGGGTTTCCATATAACAGGGTCAGGCTCTGTATTATTTGTTAAAATTGAGGCTAATAATAGTTCTCGGTGATCGTTTAGTGGTGAGTATTGCTATTTTTGCTTGGCTTTTTTCTCTGCACGTCGTTTTTGGAAAAAAGATTGGATTAATTGCAAACATTCCTCTTCAAGTACAGCTCCTGTCACATCCACTTTGTGCAACATGCCATCAAATCCAGTGATATCGAGTGCTGAGCCTGCCGCTCCGGAACGTTCATCGCGAAGCGCATATACCAAACGGCCTAATTTTGAGTTTATCATGGCACCCGCACACATAGCACACGGCTCCTTCGTCACATATAAAGTCGCCTCCTGCAAACGCCAATCCCCTATCGCTGCTGAAGCCTGGGTAATCGCTAATATCTCTGCATGCGCCGTGGCATCTTTCAATAGTTCAACTTGATTCCAGGCTTTGGCAATAACTGTGTCATTATGAACAATGATTGCACCAATCGGTACTTCATCTTCATCATATGCCCGCATGGCCTGTTTCAAGGCCATGGCCATATATGTTTCATCATTTCTATCTATTTTCATAGACCCATACTATAAGTCAGTTTTTTAGAACTTAAAATGGTCTGGTCATTTGTCGTAGATGCTTATGAGATAGGCTTGTAAATCCAATGGACTCAGTGCTCTGTCAACTATAAATGTACGGGTTGGCAAGAGCTATTTTCTATCGTATTCAAGAAACTGTCAAAAGAAAGTGATGCGAGTATCATGCTTTTGCGGTGACGAAGAAGACTGAGGAAAGATCCTTGCCCCGTATGGGCTTTGCAGACTTTTTGCGCCAACACAGTTATCTTTCAACAATATCAGTAGTCTCACTACTGATACTATTTCCAAGATTAACAGGGGCATCAAAAATTCAAACAAGCAACTCGACATTTAAACGTTGACAGAGCACTAGGTTAGGATTAATTATAGGAATAATATTAATGAGGAATCAGACAGCGATGAAGAAAAGGCCCTTTACCAAGGTAGAAATGCTCATGACCTTGCTCATCATTATCATTTTCGCTGGCATAGTCATCGTACTGGTTAAGCAAGTAAAAAAAAGGGCCAACAAGAAAAAGGCCGAGATAGCAAAAATCATTGCCGAAAAAAAGGCCGCCAAAAAACTGAAATTAAAATTGCAGGCCTTTGAATACGACATTCAAAAAGAATCATATGAGCGAGCAATTGCCGAATTATCCGCTGCTGAGATTGCCAAAGAAGTAAATATAGAGCTTCCTGTCTTTCCGCCCTTAAACAAAAAGAAAGATGTTGAAAATATGCTTAAATATGAGATTCTCGACGAGGTAAACAAGTCATATCCAATGTCCCGTTTTGATGAAATGGCCAAGGAAGTGAAGCAAAAAAACAGGCTATATAAATTAAATGAAAGGGTCACTGTACGGGTAAAAGATGTACGGCGCGGTGGACAGTATAAAACGGTAAAAGGGTATCTACGGACACGGACAAAGACATGGATTCGAGTCGGTGATGTTAAATACAATAAAGCATTGATAGACCCCAATCAACTCGTGCATTTTGACACGGCACGGCATATGCAAAAAGTGAGAAAAGAAAAAAAACGCCTTGGATCTTTATTTGAAAAGCAGCGAAAAAAGAAACGGCGAGTCACCACCAAAAAACTGTCGCCCATCGTATGGGATCGCGAGGGGTATACGAAAGTCGCTGATGAATGGGTATCAAAAGAATCTGTTTTTAAACAAGCCATGGCAAAAGCACTTGCCAAAAATATCGCCCGTATTCGCGCCGAAATAGAATCCGTGATATATGAGAAAGCTGGCTTTTGTTGGAATAAAGAGTTTCAACGCTGGGAGGATTGTGGGAAATAATAAGCCTGGGACTAGCCGCCCAACGACGTTTCATCCCACGTGTTTATCAATGAGCACCGCCGTATAAACTCTTCCTATTGTACAGTATCTGTCCATCGCCTGGACATACAGGCTACTTGTCTATTTAAGGCCATGGATAAGTTCGATATTAAAACTGACATTTTTCTGATAAATGCATCAATTGAAGATTTGAGCAATACTTGCATATCTAATGAACTGATGTTATAATTAATGATAAGAAGAATGCATAAATTTCAATTAATCAGGGAGTACTATTGATGAAGAAAAGACCTTTTTCTATGATAGAAATACTCGTGGCTATGACTATTATTGTCCTTTTAGCAGGTTTAGTTATAGGAGTGGCTGCACACATGAAACAAAAGGCGCGTAAGAATCAGACCCGGGCACATATTGCCATGATAGAGCAGGCAATGGAACGTTTCTTTGCTGATTATAGCCACTATCCTGCTCAGGCATCAGGAAAATTGCCTATCTCTTATCTTGCAGGGCTAAAAGATTCAAATGGAGTCGCTTATGTCGATTTTTCATCGACCAGTGTAGAATTCTCGAATGACGGGACCTATCTTTTAGATCCATTTGACCAGGCCTATTACTTTGAATGCCCAGGTTCCATCAATACAAAAAGCTTCGATGTATGGTCAAAAGGCCCCGATACTTACTTTGCTGACAATAGCGGAAGTTCGGATCCCTCAGATTCTCAGATAACTGATGAAAATAACGATGATTTGACCAATTGGAAACGACATTAGCCCAGTCATTCACTTTTATCTATTGCTTCCCTAATGCTCCAGAAGGTACATTAGCACTTGCATATTCTTAAAACTGATGGTATTATCCACTACATGCTATAACTCAAATTAGTGACGGATTCATTAACATTTAACCAGGTAAGATTCATGAGAAAAAGGCGTTTCACCCTGATTGAAATACTTGTCGTTGTTTCAATTCTTGTCGTATTGGCCGGTATATTAATGGCAGCAGCATTTGGAATACAAAAAAGTGCCTTAAAAAAACGTACCCAAACTCAAATTTCCATGATCGAACAAGCCCTTACCCGCTATTATGCAGATTTTGGCTATTATCCGATATTTCCAAATCCTACTACTGGTATTCCTGATGAGTTGACATTGTCCTATGTGAAAGCTTTAGTCGATGCCAACGGAAAAGCATATATTGACTTTGTAAATGACGTTAATGGTGATAACTCATCAAACCAAACAGATTTTGAAAATGATGGTACTTACCTTTTAGATCCATTTGATGAACCCTACTATATTGAATGTCCAGGAAATATGAACCCGGAAAGTTTCGATATATTTTCCAAAGGCCCGAATACATACTTTGCTGACGATAGTGGAAGTTCAGCACCTGCTGATTCTCAAGTTGCAAGCGAAGACAATGATGATGTAACCAATTGGAGACGCTGAAGCACCTTATTTACGCATAATATTACCCGTTATATACTGTGATTTGCATTTAACTAGTACTCGTTCAAGCCCGGCTACGACACTTTTTTCTTGAATAAGTTCCAAATGGGTAGTATATTATTTTAAGGTGGAGAAATAGATTTAATTAAGTATGTTGTAACTCTTGTAAAATGAATACGTTATGACAAATATTTTGGTGAAATTGAATGACGAAACATAAATATATACGATCGAACTTCACTCTTGTTGAGATGATCATGTCAATAGTGATTATTTCAATCATTGCTGCAATCTCATTTACTGTCTTTGGCAGTAATAATAAATCCGAGATAAATGCAGCCTCTCGCAAATTTAGCACAAAGCTTCACTTGGCACGTCAATACGCCATTACCAATCGCAAATTTGTTGCTGTCCTTCTACCTCAAGGAGATGAAACTGGGTTTCCTTCTGCCCTGAAACATTATGGCAAAAGTGCATTTGTCATATGCATAGTTGATTCCTCGCATGATTTTCAATCCTATATCGGAAATGAAAAATGGACCATTTTTTCAAATGATTCCATCATACACTTAAATGAAGATTATAATGTTATTTCAAATCCCAGCCGTTCAGATGGCGTTGATGATAATGCTAATGATACGGTTTTCGAGGAAATCTCTGAAATTGACGGCGTTCCATTTCAGACCTCTGCCACAGCAAGCACAACTGTAGATGATATCCCAGCGATTGTATTTCGCCCGAATGGCATGATAGATGGAGTAACAGACCACCTGTTCCCAATCTATATTACTAAAAAAGACTTCGCACGAGAGCAGGTTCTCTTAAAATTAAATTGGATTTCAGGACGTTTACAGTACATAAAAATAAGAGAACTTGGTGATGCACAATGAGAAAAATTAGATTTAGCATGATCGAAATCACCTTGGCCCTGCTTATTGTGGCCATTGGTTTCATATCTATTATGGGGATGTTACCTATAGGCACAACGACATTCAACGATGCAGTAACAAACAATATATCAACAAATTCTGCCGATACACTCTTGCACTATTTTGAGGATCTGGCGCAACAGAGCTGGTCATCTATTTACAGCTTACCAACAGAACCAACTGATATTTCTTCAAGTGGTCAAGACTTGGATACTAATCTAGCAAAGATTTCTATTGACAATACCACCGATTGGAAACAATTCGATGCGTCAGATTTTCCCAATCTTTATTATTGGCAAAGTAATACATCGGGTGTTTACAGGATATTTGAGCAGGTTTTAACGGATACAAGCTCGACAAATCAGGCTAGAAAGTATCGCACCGATTTTGATGGTATGGTGCGAATCTGGCGAGAAAACGTAATGATATATGATTACGCCACATCCAGCACAGATAACAATGTTGATCAACGCATGAAGCTCAATTTTGAAATTTCTTGGCCGATTACAGCGCCTTTCGCTGAACGGAAAAAACAATATTACTCACTGGTTATTTATAGACATGAAGACTAAACACAACTATATGACAATGATAGAGCTCGTTATCGCGATGTCTGTATTCATTCTATTAATGAGTTTTCTAATTCAGTTTCTGGTTGATGCGCATAAAGTATCCGACCGCCAGCGTTCGCGAAATCTCCAATACGAAGATCAGCGAATGTTGCTCGATTTAGTTTCTCAGGACCTCAATGGAATTGTTGCATCCAACGATGAAAACAGATTCATCGATAACTGGTTTCGTGATGCTGATTTTAGCGGCGTGACCATCGGCTCTGACAGCTTTGATTTTAAAGGCATATGGATATCGAGCAGTGGTATTGGCACCGATTCTTCAAATGATACATCAAAGGTTATAGAGGTAGCATATGCGCTCAATACCACCAACAGTACTATTGTACGATTTGTCACCACCTCAAATAACGTATCGGGTAATCCGAATAGTTCATGGGATTTTATGAATAGTAAATGGCAAGTCTGGGGAGATCCAACAACCGAAACATGGGAAGATTCCAGTGTTATAATGGAAAATGTCCTCGATTTCAAAATTGATGCATATGACACAGATGGTAATCCGATTAACAGCGCCGGAACAGACAGCGAATATCTCTATCCTGCAATAATCAAAATATCTGCGCAAACAATAGGTGCTAGTGGTCTTAGCGGTTCAGTTAATGATTCCAGCAAAGCTCGAAACTTTTCTAAAATTGTTTACCTATATCGTGGAGGGTTACAATAATGACTAAAATAAAATCATTTCTTTCCTTTTCAAAAAGCCGCAAGGGATCAGCATTAATTGTGACTCTGGGAATTCTTTCTTTAATGTTGATTGTTGTCATGGTATTTGCCTTTGAAGCACAATCCGCTAAGGATGCCTCTACACTTTATAGAGATCAAACAAAAGACAAAATGACCATCAATATAGGCCTCTCAGAAGCAATCTCAATAATTACTGATGATACAATAAATACAACAAATGGATCGGCTAATTCAGTATTGCGGCCAAGTGATAATTTTCGGGGATTCATTCTCTATAATGACGGGTCAAATGTTGCTTACCGTACATCTATAGCAACGTTTAAAACCGTCGATATGTCTGAATCAGTAACAACTGATACAAGCATTGGCGATTTATTACAAACAGATATTGTAGATAAT
>JABSQK010000552.1 GCA_013215875.1 Lentisphaeria bacterium | reverse complement strand
TTGTTTTTTCTTTCTACGTTTTGTGCCATGACACCTACTATGGATAAAGTTGGAGCGTTGTAAAATTAGATTCCTTCAGCTCTTTCCATTAGGTTTTATCGATTGTTGAGGTTGGAAGGTACTCCGCTAGAAATGGCGAGAACATATTGTACTACTGGTTTTTAACTTTCCTTTTAGCGGGTTTTATCAGCTATAATTAGTTAAACTTTATACTCTTGATAAGGTGTCGAACTAGACTACCCCATTCGATAAATAATAACTATTGTTCACAATTAGTATTTATATCGTGTGCGATTAAGTTCTATCTTTAGTGGACTTGAAAATAAAAGAATGAAAATTATCTTGATTATCGCTTGTGCTATTTCTTTTAATAGTTACTCGCAATTGGAAACCGTCCACACTTCAGTGAATTGGATGGTCTCGACGGAATTTCTAGGCCCTAATTATGCAGTTACGAATATTGAATTCAACGGAACTTATGCAGCACACGGTCAATTCGACGCCACAAATACAACCATCGGGCTAAATAAAGGAATAATCCTTACGACAGGAACAGTATTGGATATTCAAAACGCTGGTCCTCATGGTCCCAACAATAATGCTAGTGCAGGACTTGATAATTCGGTCCCAGGACACACATTGTTGAGTAATTTAATTAATGGTACGGCAACTTACGATGCGTCAGTATTGGAATTCGATTTTGTTCCATCTGTAGACAGTATTTCGTTTAATTATGTCTTTGGGTCAGAGGAATATCCAGAATATGCTGGAGCAACGTATAATGATGTATTTGCCATATTCATTTCCGGACCAGGCATCCCTGGAATCGAAAATATTGCGGTATTGCCAAATGGAGCGGGAGTCGTTTCAATCGGGAATGTAAACAACGGAAGTAATAATAATGGACCTTGTCAAAATTGCGCGTATTACGTACATAATGGAGATGGTAATGATGCACCGTATAATTCATCCGACACTTATGTTCAATATGACGGCCACACAGTTGTATTGACAGCGCGAAAATCAGGGCTTTTGGCTGGAGAAGCGTACCATCTAATAATTGCAATAGCTGATGCTGGTGATGGAATTGTGGATTCTGGACTATTCCTTGAAAGTTGTGAAACATGTAATTACAATGTTGGAATCAATGAACCGAGTGTGGAAATGCTTAAGATCTATCCAAACCCAGCGAGGGAACTCCTTCATATTGAAAAGGAAGGCAACGAAAGTGGCGAACTTCATATCCATGACTTGAATGGAAGCCTAATTATGAATGAGTCAATTACAAGGGCTAAATCAAAAATTGATATTTCTAACCTGCCCAGTGGAATGTATATGGTTACAGTTCAGGCTGGTGGTACTATGTTAAGATCGAAGTTGGTGGTAGAATAGTGATGGAAAGTATTTTTTTAGCGAGCAAATAAAAAGCGTTTCATTAGGACAGAATCAAATGAAACGCTTTTGAAATTAATATATGATGTGACTAAATGAGCATCATTACGAATCGTTTAATTTTTAATCAATTTTATTTTCTGAACTCCTTTTGAAGAGTAAACACCGAATCATTGAAAGTGTCTTCTAATGTGCGTTGACTAAGTTTTTCATTTTCTAAAATCCCATACATCAAAAGATAAAACATCTTGTTCCCGTGCAGAACTTTAGAATAATGATCGACTTTAGTGGGTGCCGATAGATTAGCTAAAAGGCTCTCAGGAATAACTCCTAATAAATGATTTGCCCCAATTTTGTGATCTTTAAATACTGCCATAGTTAATTGATTATCAGCAAGTAAGATACTAAAAACCACTCGCTATGGCAAGGCATACGATTGATTATCAGGTAATTATATCAACAAAAGATGTTTGTAAAACAAAAAAGTCGGAAGATATTTCTTCCGACCATGACTGGGCGTAAGCCTTCCTTTTTTCATTTAATAATTTGTTTTCTTGGTATATTCAATGTCTAAACGATAGACCACTTCATTCTGTCCAATTTTGAGAAATTATGTCTCAAATTGACGCTGATTTTCCGCGAAATTATTCTGATGTGCCCAGTAAAACAAGGGTTTTCCATTTTTAGGAACGATTATTATAGTATATAGAACAAAGCAAAATTATGAAACAACTGAAAAGACGATTCAGATAATTGCTTGAAAGTGAGTGTTTAAAAAATTCAGGAAAATCCAAATGAAAAAATTCTTCAGAGATTAATAAAAGAAACAGCATTCGAATGGATGATGGAAATCTTCAAAAAACATGTGTAAACTAAGCTGATTTAAAACATGAAACAAAACGAAAAAATGAGATAAAAAATCATTTTTTGTCAGATCGAGCTTA
>JABSQK010000551.1 GCA_013215875.1 Lentisphaeria bacterium | reverse complement strand
TGAAGCATACTTGTATATGAAAGGTTTTTGCTCATCACAAAACATCACGTATAAGTCATTATTAAATTTCATGGTGTAATTGCAACTGTCCATGTGCTCAAATTGATAAAGAGCACGCGGATCTTTAGAGCGTTCCTCATAGGGATTCAATGCCAACTCAATAAAATCCGTCGCCTTTGCTTCTCCAGCAATTGGCGACTGGTCAGTGATGGAAAGAATTTTTAATATGTGAAACCTATAATAGGAGGTACGCACTGCTCATTATCAAGGCACATATTAAAGCCAACATTTATCGATTCGGATTATTTCCAAATCCGCTCGTGTTTTATACCTGAAATTGGTCCGCCATATAAATCGCCAATGGACATAGCCAGGTGCCAATTATCTCCGTAGTCTTGACGAACAAGAATGATATTCCGCCCTTTCTTCAATTGGATAATTCCATGACGAATTCGTGAATCGTAACGACCGGTTTTGAACTCTATTGCAAGTTTTTTATTACACCATACTTTTGTTCTATTATTATAACTATTTGAGTGTGACTGAACATAGAGATATGCCCGCCTGGCTTCTAGCGCATTAATCACTGTCAGGTGATAACTAGTACCTTCAAATAATTTACTTACGGTACGATTTTTTACCACAAAACCATAATACCTTTTAGCAGGTTTAATCGGGACATGAAACTGATAATCTTTGCCAGCAATCTTAAATATAGAGTCTTTCTTTATATCGATTTTTGCTGGATCTGGGCTAATAGAAAAGTCGGTCTTTTCTGTCTTAAAACCGCCCAAATTATACCAGGGTGCTTTTTGGTAGAACAAGGACCTTTTCCGTATGAAAACAAAGCGCTGATATGCTCTGGAAAGCTTTGCCTTTTTCATGATTTCTCGCAATCGTAGCAATGCCTCCCCATGGGATAAACGAAGCTCCCTTCTATACTCCCAAGTCCGATGGATTAACTGTTCCAGGGTTTGAAAATTATTGCGAGATTGTGCCAATGCAATTTGACATAATTCCATGTAGTCTGCCTTTTTCTTTTCTTCTGCTGTGAGCATGGCCCAATATTTATCCAGCAACAAATAAGCAAAACCATTGTCGCTTGGAAGATTTTTCATTGCTGCCAGGAGAGACTCTTTTGACATGCCCAGTGATGGTGCTTTCAAAAATGGGATATTCAATTTAATCGCTATACCTTGAGGATAGCGATTAGGGTAAGTGAATTTAGTCACAGGATAGCTGTGATTCTTAATCGTGTACTCTGTATGCAACATCCGCTTCTTATTAGAAAAGTACTCTTTACCCGAAAGTATCGATACATCAGGTGGAGTCTTTCCCCGACTATCCAGTAATATTTTCACTCCTTCATGAGTTATTAATTCTGCCTTAACGAATGCCAGAGAGTTCATGCGGGAAATACTCATTGAGACCCCAGTTATTGTTTGTGCCGTTGTTCCAGAGAAAAGGCCTGGCATGAAGTAGATACTAAATGGCTTATGTGCTGAACCACTGCTGTAGGGGTTTCTTTGTATAAGTGACTCAGCGACCCGTCCGCCTTTATACTGAATAGAAATTTGGCGTATAGGGTATTCAAGCGAGCTGGGTGTTGGTATATAATCAAAGACAATTACAGTTGTTGCCATTTTGATATACTCTGGCTTAATGGCAATGGATACTGCAAAGGTTCTAAGTTTCGTTAAAACCTCAGCACGTTTTGCTTTGAATGCCTGACTAATTTCAAGAATACCCGGGTTGTCCCGACGCAACTTTTCCATGTGTTCAAGGAAGAGACTGCTCAGTACATTCACTACAGATAAAGACTTGCTACAGCGTTTTGCCATAGCCCGCAAAAATTGAATATTAGTCGCCACACCATGCTGCTGGCGGCGCAAATAAATCCATTGAGCTAAATCAAAACCGCTGGGGAAAAAACCTTTTGTCTTCGAATAAAGCTCGTCGCGGGATTTATAGTCTTTTAAGAGTGCCAGCTCTAATTGTACAGGCGAATCTTGAATCAGCTCCTTTAGGCTCCGATTATAAATACCCCCGTAATTAAAATCACCGAGGTGCACATTTCCATCCCATTGCTCAATACGAATAAAATACTTTGGTGAAAAAGGATAATAGCCTGGTAGATTAAGCGTCCGTTTATCAATGGATATCCGGGTTGAACGGCGGCCATCCGGCAAGACCACATGTGCAAACGTCACTGCTTTCTTAAGATTATGCGATAGTTTCGGCTTCAACCAATGGTCAAGATGCCACTGTATATCGAAGGCAAAATCATTGTCCAAATTCCAGGCCACTCTCAATTTTAGTCGTGTGTCATTTGCCTGCGCATCCGTTATAATTTCAATATAGCTGTTAGTCTGGCTATTCGACAGTAGAACCAATACAGCTGACTTCGGTTTCTTGGATTCTACAGCAGTCCAATATGAGTGATCCAATGCGATGGGCTCACTGTCTATTTTTGGAAAACCCTTAACGCTTTTTTTATCATGCTTATACACAACTGCTTGTTGAATTTTCAATGGATTCTTGTTTTGATAAAAGGCTAAATGCCCCCGCCCAAAGACAAGCAGTGTGTGTCCAAAGACCGAAATTAATTTGTTTTCATGGTTAAATTCTCCGACCTGGTCACGTATACGGTACAGCTCTTTGCCGCTTGCCAAATCAAACTGTATAATATCCGAGTAATAGGCAACGAATAGACTGCCATCTGCTTCTGTAAATGATGGCACCCTTCTGGCATACTTTATATAAAAGTCGTAAGCACTGCGCTGCCCCTTCGCATGTAGAACAATTGACCTCTGACTGTTATGGTACATAACCGTCCCTTTTCCATCAAAACTCAGAACGCCATCTTTCCCGTGCACAAAACGCTTAAATTTGTCAACCGGCTTTAAACTATGCTTATCGTATGCTTTTACCCCGTAAAACAGGTATTGAGACGTCACGGTAAAAGCATGGACCCTGTTTTTGTGATTCACATAAGTTCCGGTTTTCATATTCAACACTATGTTATGAGTGGCAAGAAAAGTGTCCATTGTCTTGAGAAAGTAGCGTGTATCAATAGAGGCTTTATTTTGCCAAAGAACCTTTCCCGTTTGCAGCGATATTCCCTTCGTCACTCTATTTTTATTACGACCCTCCTGGGCGAGAACAATACCGTTTGAGATAAGCAATCTGCCAGTATTCAAAGGAATGCTACGCAGCTTCTTTCCTGTTTTCCAATTTATAATAAGCCCCACATTCAACTGGTCTTTAATGATGATAGTATCACCAGAGAGTGCCGCAGCGGTAATCTTCGAAGCTATGTCACTGGTGCTGTCAAATCGAGTATCCACAGTGTATTCATAAACTGTCTTACGGGTCAATATATCCAGGATTCTGAGACCCAGACTATTCCTCAACAGTATATGGTCTCCGTAAATTTGGTTCGCTTTCCAGGGCATCGACCAGAGTAATTTGGCAGCTGCGTATTTTCCATCTGCCCAGGTGGGAACCTTCAACAGAGAAATAGTACTGCCGGTACTGCTCACGACCCCATAGTTTTTATTTGACAAAGGGGATACATGTGTACGATTATAATAATTGATTAAGTTTGTATTAGGAAAATACATGTCGTCTACAAGCTTGAGTGAGCGCAATTGAAATGGACGATCGGCGATACTTTTAGCGATACCTTTTACCGGTAACTTAGATACTTGAGCTTGTGGCACAAATGATTTCCCTGGCTTACACAAGCGGTATTCGGTGTGATTAAGAATGCGCCATTGACCGTCTGCATAACGTATTTTATCCGGAGTAAATGGCAGGGCTTGCTTACCGATCATTTTACCTGAGTCGAGATCAACTGTTACAGCACCGCCCTGCACAGGTATAATAATCCGACCCTTTCGTATACAGCCCTCTCCAGTGGGTGATACGCCAGCCATGGAGATCGCCCAAATTATCTTGCCAGTATCCGGGTGAATTCGCACAAGCTCCGGTGCCTTAGCTATTTCTTGTTTGGAAAAGACAATCTTGCCTTTGCTGTTACGACTATGAAAAAAGTTGGGGTATTGCCTAAGTTCCCATTTCAAACGACCACTCTTTTTATTCAGTCCAGCTAAAATTAACAGGTCTGGTGCAAAGACGACAATAGTCGATGCGCTAGATTCAAGGAACGTTGCTGCCACTAGTTTTTCCCAGGATAAGCCATGCAGGTCTTTCAAGCGTGTTTCCGGCCATGTAAAAATCCAGTTCTGCTGGCCTGTTCCCGGGTACATATTCAAAAGCCCGCCGGAGCCAGTATAACAATAAATTCCATCACTGTCTGAATGTGAGCTTGCAGAAAATAAATGATGCTTGGACCGTATGTCATGACTGCGAGTTATTGCATCTTTCAGTGTAAATAAGGACTGCACCTTTCCCCAAGTTCCTGATAATGGATTGAAGATGGCAATTCCCAACATTGGGCTTGTCTCACGTGACTTGTGCAGAAGCATGACATAGGTATAGCCCTGTTCCATAAATGGCATCCCGATTGGCTCCCAATATTTGCTTTCAGTAAAGTTCTCAGATATCCAGCGCTGATGCCCGTTCTCATTAACACTATCCATTATCAAGTAGTTGGTTATGGATGATCGTTGCAGGTTAATAATTGAGCGACCGATAGCAAATGGCTTAAATAGTTTTGGGAAGTTTGATGAGTTGGTGCTTATCGCATAGGGTACCTCAGACGATTGTTTCCACTGTGTTTTTAATGTCCGCCGGTTAAGACTTAACTTAAATTTTGGGGAGGCTAAATAAATGCGATCCTTAAGAATAACAGGCTCCAATGTTTGCCGGTTATAATTAAGTCTACCTAGCGTATGTCCTGCCTTTGTTCGCCGAAAATTTGCACTTAGATCAGGCAGTTCAAAACGTGCAATACATTGGCCGATACCCAATGATGCGCTTGGTTTTATCACAGCATTTAATTCCCTGGCCAGGTCTGCTAATTTTATCTGCTTGCCTTTAAACATGACAGTCGTGTTACTAACGGAGGGATCAGGGCTAATCCACTTATCCACAGGTAAAGAAAGAAAGTTTTGCAGACACAAGACATAGGCAGTCGCCAATGGGCGATTGGGTCCTGGGGCACTTGCAAGAAACCGCGCTTGCTGATATGCCAGGAGAAATTTTCCTTGATTCATAAAGCGCTGCATGAGTAGTGTGCGAATTTTACCACCGTCTATAATTCCATAAAAGGCCAGAAGAAGCTTAGTCATTTTCTCATCATTATTATTTTTCACGGCGATGGTCATCTGCTTTTTCAAGCGCGTGTTAACATACAATTTAAACGCCTTAAGAAGCGGTTTATTTTTTTCCATGAGAATCAACATAGCAGTGCGTACATTGATCGCCCCTGTAGCAGTCTTCAGTTGCTCGCTGTTGTTTTCTTTTACAAAGTTGTACAAACGGCTGTATGTTTCACGGGTCTGTTCGCCATCTGAAATGACCCCTTTAATTTCCTCAAACAGTTGTTCCGTCTCAGGATTCACTTCAATATTTCGTCCCACACTATCAGCAATTTTAGCTGCCACAACCTTGCGGTCGTGAGCGATACGCGGCCATGCAGATAACATGATACCAATTTCCCGGGCTTCGGCATAGCACTTTGTTGCATAGTCCAACAAACCCATATTATTAAATACATCTCCCACCATGCTATAAAGCAGGCCGGATAAAGGATACTTGGTATTTATTTGATGAAATGGTGGTGAGTGTTGGTGTATTTCCTCCAGGTACTCAAATACCCGGTCGTATTGTCCGCTCATACATAATGCCTTAAACGATGGAAATACATGTGGTAACCAGCTTGTTTGCCCCCTTACGCAGCTAACAACCCCTTGAAGGCCGAATTTTTTATGGAGAAAGTTCATTAGCGCCACTTTCGTATTATTGGACTTGGCTGAACTCAGCAGAGCGAAATAATCCGGACTGAGTATTGCCGGATGCTGAGCTACCACTGTTGCAAGTGCTTTGTATAAGGCAGTCTGTTTTGACTTTAATGCAAGAACCATCATGTATCTGTAATTTGTGTAGGCAATATAACTGTCTTTTGGATGCGCCTTTATCATCTCGAGCAAGATCCTTGATTTCACAGAATTACTCAAAATAGGAAGTGCTTTGAAATAAAAGTTCCAACCACCAGTGCTTTGGCAGATCTTCAAGATCACATCGTTACGCCCCTTAATTGCCTGAATACCAATTCGAGCACCGCCAGGTTTTACAGCATAGGCCGTATTGTTTATATATACCCTTTTTCCATTGTGCCAAACAGTCAAGCTATCATCACCACCCATAAATAAGGTCACTGGCCCCGATCTATCCGCATTGAACCCGGTATATACATATATACAGGCATCTTTATTCCGTGAGAGATGCTTGGAAATATCATTCACTTTTCCATCTTTCCATTCGGCGGGCGCCCGCACCCATTTCACCTTGCCAATACCCTTATATTCTCTATTTACATCCAAGCCCTTTTCCGGGCCGAAATCCTTTTTAAACGCACTGTTTTTTTTATTCAAAAACGGGCCGGCAACGTACATGGGTCGATAGGTAATTTTAAGTTTTTCTGTTACCCCATCCACAGTTGCTTCCAGGGTTTCATTCCAGCTCCCCTTCTTTACAATCTGTGGACGTGGCCCCTTTAGCCAGTCTGCTGGAAAACTTTTTTCAACGAGTGCCGGGGATGGCATTTTTGATGTGATCATGGTTTCATGGAAAAGATCGAGCCCTTCAATATAGAGGCTTTGTGCCCTGTGACCTTTTGATATTAAGTCGCCCAAAATTCCACGCCATAAGATTTTAGTTGCGTAATTCTTTTGCCTGTAAGTAGCCGGCAACTTTTCAAGACCCACTCTTTTCAGCATCGTAAGCGAACATAGTAATGGCGGATATGCAGGACGCTTAGGGCCATTTAGAATGAGTACCAGATCAATAATTCCAGCATCAATTGAACAGCTCTTTTCAAGCGTTCCCGGCACCCTATACATACCAGCATAATTTCTTATTAAACGCTGGCCATTGAGATACAGTGCCCTGCTATTCTTAAACTTGTATTGTATAAAGTAGCGATCTTTTTTCTTTATTTTTACGCGCCAGCGAAAGGCCATTCCACCAGTTTCGGTCGCTGCTTTCTTGCGAAAATTATACGACTGCTTTTCATAAACCAGAGTCTTTTCAGTCAACTCAAGCTTATCAGGCAAACTGGTAAACAAAACAGGCCCGCAAACCTGCAATGAACTGTGATAACCGGGATAAACTTTTTGGTAGTCTTTCTTGCTTGCGAGGTTCATGCCAATGTCTGTGTGGGCCTGTGCGACACGATGCAACCAGTCTCCAATATCACCAGCAAAGACCGACCCGGCCTGGCCACAAAAAAACAGCGTATAGAGTAAAATTCTCAACTGCTGTTTGAGACTGTTCTTTTTCATAAGTTTCATTTCTTTATCAGTATAGGTTCCGTGAGCAATACAAAATCGCCACCAGACCCAAATTTTCCATAATCCACAATCACCTGCAAAGTCCGAACGCCGCTTAGAGGCAGCTGAATCGATTTAAATAAGTCGGGCCTTACAGGTTCATCAAACAGAACAGTATTAGCTCCCTTAATAATCAATTGGGCATGACCGGCTCTGCCATCTAAACCAACCGTAAAACTAAAGAGTTGATAAGCACGGTTTAAGGAATAACTCAGTACTGTTTTAGACTGGGCTGCAATTCCTTTGTTATAGTAGCAACGCCCCAAGGATAACTGCGCACCGAACAATGTCTTATTATACACCGTTGCATGAATGCGATCCAAAAACGCTGTGCTCGTATGACTGGATGGCTTTATCTCAGTCAAAGACACGCGTGAGGCATTGCCAAATTCAATTCGTGACACTACAGATAGTGGAAGCTCAAGTGCCTGTTTGTTAAATCGAAATAAAACAGTCTTAGCAGTAATCGTCTCAATCGAACCATAAAGGCGATCACCATAGCGGCTGATCAGTAAATCACTTTGCGGTCTTAGCTTTATCGACACACCTACATTATCGATACGTGCAATACGATCTTTCTTCAGGCGATGCTTAGTTTTGCCTTCCCTTAGGCCAATGAGCATCGGTGTCATATAATCAATCGTAGCTTTTATTACCTGTTTATTTTTTAGGCGAATATGCAAGCCATTCTGCTTATATACGGGTATCTTAGCAGGAGAACCTGCATAAAGAATAGAATGAATAGCAGATAATGGGAATGACAGTTTTTCACCCAACAAAGTTGTAAAATCAATCGCCCCTTTAGGTCGGCTAAAACCGGATGTATGCCCGGATACGATGCTGCCATCAGTTAAAAAAATGTACTGAAAACTCTCTTTCTTTCCAGTAAAAATAGGGTTAAATGTTACGGAATGACAGGCCTTAACTGACAGGGATTTTTTCCCGATCTTCAATTGGCCCTTCGTCAAAGTTACTGAACCGGCCAAACGCTCACCATTATTTGTCACTAATTCCCCTGCGTGACTTAGCTGAATGAAACCAAAATAAAGAAACAGTAATACATAGTTCATCAAAAAAGTAACGCGTCTCATACTGTCCTTTTTGAGTACGGGTAGATATACATACGTAAGATACCTATATTAAAATTCGCAATGATAAAATAGCCCCACAAACACTGGATTATTCGTCTGATCTAAGCCACAGTTATTCCACTGACTAATACTAAGTTATTAACATTATATAGTTGTCATATTAAACTACAACACGTATTAAATTTCACAAGGTAAAAACAGCGCCATTTTTATCATAAATAAGCTCGGAATGGCATAAATTTTAATTGTGATTATCACGAGTTGGCGAGGACATTATTCCCGTAGCCTTTAATCGATCTCCAATCGCTGCCAATAGGGCTCGAGCTTGACAATTTTGCCTGTTTGCCTTGCTTCATCGCAATGGCTCTGCAGCATCACAATACGGTCGCAAAACCACTTTATCGCATTGGCCTTTTTTGCAAAGCTTTTGAATTTTCCTGTATAAAATACTTGATAACATTTGATTATATAATACTATGGTTTAAGGCGTACTCGCGTAACCCAACAGGAGATAATTTGATTATGGATTTGACACTGGAAGTGGTCCCTGCCGGAGGAAAGTGCGACTCGCACACGCTTCATTTTACGGCTCCCCATCAGGCCCATGTAACGTTGTCCTGCATGGATAGGCAAGGTGTTCTCTGAACTGGGTTACCATATGATATATGATGTCGTTTCGCGGACAGAACTGCGCTGTGTCATGAAGCTATTTAAAGACAAAAAACTCGCTAATGAAGCAACAGAAAATGCAACTCCCCCTTTTAGGAACAGCTGACATGAGTGATAGAACATTTTCTGCCAAAAGTCTGGACCCAGAGTGGCCCTTTGATCTTTTTGCAAAGGAATTTTCAGTAGACATCAAAACAAGTGCTTTGATCGTTATCGATATGCAGTCGACTGAAGTTTACAAAGACCCCAACTCATTACTAGCGCAGCAGTATCCAGACCTGGTCCAGACCTGGGAGAAGCAGATTCAAGCTAAGGTCATTCCTAATATCCAGAAACTCATACAACATGTCAGTCAGGCTGGGGGACATATTGTCTATACGCGGAATGGCAATCGCACAAGTACGGGCAAAGAGATGAGTCCGCGACTACGGCAGGCCTGGAGAAATTCCGCACCGGCTAACAACAGCCAATCGCAAGCCTATGATATTATTGATGAATTAAGCCCGCGCAGCGAAGACCTAGTCGTTGATAAACTCACATCAAGCCCCTTTACAGCAAGTTTTCTCGATCATGCCTTGCGAAATATGGGCATTCAAACCGTGCTCTGTGTTGGGATTCTTACCGATGCTTGTGTCTTCGGTGCAGCCCGCACGGCTGCGGAACTCTCCTATCAAAGCGTTATCGTCGAAGACGCATGTGCAACGTATACCCGGACCGCCCATGAAAATGCTTTGCTGATGCATGCACGCATATTTGGGCAAATTAAATCTACGCAAGACATATTAGATATAGACAAAGAGGACTGACATGGAAATTGCAAAAAAACTTTTGGAGAAAATAAATCAGGGAGAGCTTGTCACCGGTGTTCTGGCAACCGACCATATCTGGCCCGGCATGACCGAGCTGCTCAAATCAACGGGTCTTGATTATCTTATGATCGACTATGAGCATGGGCCCCACGACCAATCGGTCATCAGTCAGATCTGCGATATTGGCCGAATGATTGACTTTCCTATATTGATCAGACCCGTATCAACGGATAAACACATTGTCAGGCGGATGATCGATCTGGGGCCCTGCGGACTGATGTTTCCAAGCATTGAGTCTACGGAACAATTGGATGAAGCCCGCGATGCCATCTGGATGCCGCCAAGGGGAAGACGACGCCCCGGCGGAATAGGAAACCGCTGGGTCGAAGACTTCAACTATGAGACCTGGAAAGAAGTGGTTGAAGACAACTTTATCGTCCTGGCACAGATCGAATCGCAGCAGGGGGTTGATTGCATTGATGCCATCGCCAGTCATGACATTGTCAGTTCCCTCGCTCTGGGGCCCTATGATCTTTCGGCCGACCTGGGCTGCTGTGGGGATCCAGACGATCCAAAGCTCATCGACGCCATGCTGAAAGTAAAACAGGCCGGTGAAAAACACGGCATGAAGACTTGGTGTCTGGGCGCCGACCCCATGGCGGTCAAAGAACTTGGTTTCACATTTTTATGTATCGGCGTAAGTTGCATGATGCTGAAACAGAAGGTAAAGGATGTTATCGGCCTCCGGAACGATGAGGC
>JABSQK010000550.1 GCA_013215875.1 Lentisphaeria bacterium | reverse complement strand
GGAAAACCCGTGGATATATTGTGAATTTGCTGACTTTCTCCGATGGCTCACTGCCTGACCCAGCGGATTTCCGGGCCACATTTCGTTTGGCTTGGGATGAAAAAGGCCTGATCGTTCTTGTCGAAGTAAATGACCAAGACGGTGTCGAAGCCAAGTGGTTGAAAGATATCTGGAACTATGATTCGGTGGAATTTTTTATGTCCCAAAAGCCCGGGGAAAATCCAGTTGGCCACGCATTGATCAGTCCGGGACTTAGCACTGAACAGAAAAAAACTCGCGTTATTAGCAATAAACTACGGGGTCGACCTGACGACGGTATAAGCATAGCAGATCCGCAGGTGGCCAAAACACGGACTAAGAACGGTTATGTGATTGAGGCTCGTATCCCATGGACTTGGCTTAAGCGCCGTCCAAGCAAAGGAGATACGCTTGGGTTTCAGTTGATGGTAAATGATCTTGATAATGATAAGCGGATCTCTCGGCATTTTCCCTGGTTCCCCGGGCTCGATACTTCGCGCAACAGTTCCCACATGCAAGAGATTCGTTTAGTCGACAAAGCCGGGCCGCCATTGGAAACAGTGGTAGTTGCGAGGACAGACTGGACGTCGTCAGATAAGGCGATGATTCGTTTTACCAGTCGGCATTGGAAGGCAGGTGAAAAATTGCGCCTGTTACAGGGTAAGCAGGTTTTGGCCACCGGAATTTTAAGCGAGCAATTCGATAGTTGCTTCTGGCAACAGACACTAGCAATGGTAGATTTTAAAACTGACCTCCCATTCATTTTTGAAATCAGCGGTAAACAGGTGTTGACCAGTTTACCTTTTCGTCCGCGAGCACCGCTTATTGCCGCACAATTAAATGGCGTATTTCTTGAACAGCAGGTATCGAAGAAGGGTCCTTACCCGGGTACCTCATCCCGTACCTGTACCTGGCGCGTGCCAGGGACGGTACTCAAAGATGGCCCCAATGTACTGGTCCTCACCAAGCACAGTGGCGCCAAGGCAATGAAACTGAGTTACCTTGAAATGATTATCGAGTAACGAGTGAAACCGATAGTGAAGGGAAAGGAAGACATCATGATTCAGTTGACCGCCAATGCATGCGTCTGGATGTTCGCTATCGATCATCCCAAACGTTTTAATTTTCAAAATCAGAAAATCGTGTTCTGGCTTCTTTAATTTCTTTGGATCGGAAAATACTTTGGTAATCATCGCCGCGTAAAATGGGTGCGAGGGCTTCCAAAGCGCGTTGGTTCAGGGCCAAGCTTTCCTGGTAAACCTTTTCACAATCAGGAAATGAACTGCCGTGGCCACCGATATTTAAATCGATACCTCGTCCAACAAGATTCTGAAAACTTAAAACAGGCCCTTCGTAAAATGGTTCAAAATCATTTGTGGGTACACCAGCAAAGCCCATTGCCTCACCATTTCCTTGTAGCTGGTCGCCGGTAATCGCCAGTTTCCTGCCACGAAATTCAAAAATATAGCCCGCCGCAATATTGCAATGGCCCGGCAAATGCACTGTTTCAATGGCAATTTCATTCCAGTACCACGGCTCTGCTCTATTGAGTCGTTCATCAACCGTGAGTGCTGATGTTCCAATATTGTACCACGGGATTAAACAGGAATAGGGATAACTCTCAGGGTCTTCAATAAGATCGGCGAGTGGTTCCCAGGCAGCCAGCTTGGCAGCATAGCGTTCTTGCATCAAGGGAACCAAGTCGTAATGGTCGCCATGTATGTGAGTAATCAACAAGTAATCAACTGACTTCAAACCACAGTCACGTTCGAGAACATCAAAAGATTCCTGGAAATTTTCCTTGCGTTTTTCTTCGCCTAATTCGTAATCACAGGGACCGGGATCGATTACCAAGGCACGACCGGATTCATCAATACAGACTATGGTATTGCCCCAACTTATATTTTGATAAAGCCCCTCACTAAACTTTTTCCAGGTACCGACTGTTTCGTAATCAGGGGAAATCGCAGGGCTGAAATCGCTGCTTTTCCAGCTTAGTGCCTGATTAAACTTTTCCAGTTTTTCTTGAAGTTCCCGTGCTTGTTTGGGTCCATTGTCCATGAGTGGTCCGGTCGCCGGAACATAAAGCTCGACATCAATTTTTTGGATGGAGGCCAATGTGTCCGATAGTTGATCCAGTGTGGTGCCACCGTAACAAACAGTTAAGTCATAGTAACTAATTATTTGTGCTCCATCATGAAAAAGGTCTCCAATAAAGAGGGCAATGTTTTCTCCCTTATGTTTTAAAATAAATCCGCAGGCGTGCCAGCCATGAATAGGCAGGTCGATGACTTCTAGTTCGCAGGAGCCCCAGGGAATAATATCACCGCCTTGAAAGGTATTCGTAATCAACAATTCTTTTTCTGGCGGAAAGCATACGGCACAGCCACCGACGCTGTATGTTTCACGGCCCATACTATTGGGCCAGTCATCCGGGTCATCCCAGGTGGTTTTTATTTTTTGCTCATAGGCTCCTCTATCACTAGCCAATTCCCGCAAATTTTCATGCACGCGAATATCAATGTTGCCAAAGCTTTGGCCTTCACAGCAATGTTCAGGGGCCACATGGGTATGCAAGATTAAATTGGGTAATGGCAGGGACCGTGATTCTATTTCCTCACGAAGTGCCTCAGAATGACAATCCACCAAAAGGGTTTGTCCATCACATTCTATTAGCGTGCTGCGGCAATCATCGCCAAATTGATGAATGATTATCTCAGCACATTCTTTTTTACTGTAAGTCAATTAAAAGTCCTTTTATTATATGAACACTTCGCTTGCCATATTTGCACGCAGGATCGTTGCTGTCGAAGAAGAGTTCGAATTCACAATTAAAATTAAATCACACTATTTCTCACGAATCTTGACAAGGGCATCCTTGGCTAATGTTCGTAACTCTTTTTGCCCATGCCGAGTTATCTTCTCAAGTACGACTTCGGCGGCCTTTGCCTTGGGGCCATGAGTACCAAGTGCTTTGATGAGATTCTTCCCAACGTACGAGTTGTACTTACCTTTTTCCAACGTTGCCACCATCGCTGGTATTGCTGTTACAGCATCATCTCCCATCTCGAGCAATATTTTCGATATCTTGCCAGTGCTGTACTGGTGGTCGATATATTTTATGAATAAAGGTACAGTGGAATTGGTATCCCCATGAAGCTGCCAATAAGAGTAGGCTGCCGTAATCTGCAGGTCCTTGCTTTTTGCGCTCATGGCTTTCTTGAGGGCATCAATCGCCTGGGCTTTGGGAACTCCGATCCGGCCCAGGGCTCTGGCAACTTCACTTGACGGTTTCGCTATGAAAAGCTCCGTAAGCGCATTCACTGCTTCTTTTGCTTCTGGACCAATCTGACCAAGCGCTCGGATGGCTGCCTGTTTGCGCACCCGATCGTTCGTCTGTATTAGATGGATAAGCTGTGGCACGACACGCACCCCCATCCGCTGTGCGGCGGTGTAGGAAACTTCCGAAAGCATCAGATTGCCAATCACAATGGCATCTGTTTCCTCTCCATCAGGATCAATAGACGCCAGTGCAAGGCTGGCTTCAGTGGCCAGAGACGTTGGCCGGCCACGGCGATCCTTCTTCGCTTTCGCGATCTCCAGAAGCTTCGGTACGGCATGCTTTGCATCTGGACCGATCTTTCCCAGGGTTTTAACCGTCGCACTACGTAATCTTCCCACAGCTGTCTCCAGATGTTTCTCCAATGCCTTTGACGCGGGGGCTGCATCTGGTCCAAGATCACCAAGAGCTTGGATTATGTAGTAGCGTGGCCAGGCTGCCTGCTCCCCGAGCTGCGCTGCCAGTTTAGCTACCAGAGGACGGCCAATCCGCCGGATTGCTTCGAGGGCGGCCTGCCGAATGATCGAGAGTTCGTGATTTATGGCTTCCAGAATGTATGACACAGCATCCGGGGAATCGGCGTTAAGCTTTTGCAGAGTTGTTATAGCAGCATTCTGTTTAGCTCCGTCCTGCGATGATAAAAGTTTTGTGAACTCATTGAGAGTTCCGACAGAGATTTTAGCCGATTCAGAAATCAGCTGGAGTGCTGACAGGTCGATAACCAGGATTGCTTCCGGACTTGCTGCCAAGGCGATAAGAGACTTTCCATCAGGACTCAGGACCGCCTCCGTAGTACGCTCCAGACGAACAGCATAATCCACTTGGTATGTTTTTGTATTGATGATGGTTTTGACCATCCCGTCCACTAATAAACGACCACCGTTGCTTGAGAGCTGTATCTTGTTTCCACCGAAGGCCAAAGGGATGCTGGCTAATTCCTTTTTGGTATTTACATCATAACAAATAACAAAGCTTTCCGATTTCTGTCGCGACCGTACCCGTTTCAACAGGAACAGCCGTTGCCCATCTGGGCTTACTGCAGCGGATGATGGTTGACTAAGTTTTAGTCCACATTTGTCCAAATCCGGCTGATTGCCTTTACCTGCAGAGAGCCATACGGCATCGGTACCGACTCTTTGCAGATAGACCCGTGAATGAAATCCGCTTGCATGTGCCAGAACTGTCCCGTTCCCCAGGCCTTTTACGAACTTTCCGGCCACAAGGTCCGCTTCAACGGCTCTGTTATCTCCGACGATATACGCCCGCTTTTCATCACTGGACAGGCGCACGGGGCCTTTCCCAATGCGTATTTCCCGACCAGCTCCCACTAGGGTCCACCCAGCTCTTGATGCACCTATATTCTGCTTCATCACCTTGATTGTCTTTCCCGTCTTAAGGTCCAATTCGAGCAACCCTCCGGACACGCATACCCAAGAGCGGCTAGCATCTTTGTTCATAGCCAGACCGGCAGGGGAACTATGCAGTTGTATCACCTTCAGTTCCTTACGTTCCTGAAGATCATAGATTGAGAGTGAGTGTTCGGCAGCGTGGCTTACAAGCGCTCTGCGACCATCGGAACTCAGGCTTAGACTGTGCAGACCCCGACTGAGGGGGATCACTGCCTTGGTGATCGGCGCTTTGCGAAGCTCTGCGTTGACCAACTGGTTCGCTGGCTGTCGCCACTGCCCCTTTGGTAGGACTGACGGAAAATCTGCTCGCAATACTGTGATGGTGTGCTCCTCACCGTCACCGACATACAGGCGTTTCCCATCATTTGAAATGGCAAGACAGGTGGGATTCTCACCTGTTGCGACCCAGGCAAGCGGTTGGCCTTTGATGGGATCGATTGCGGTGACACCACCATGTTCGGGATTGAGGACATACAGTATTTTCCCATTCGGGCTGAGCACCATTCTCCCGGGGCTTGGGCCGGCAGGAATATCCCTGATTACTTTTTTCTTGGCAATATCCACCACCCGCACACAATGGTCTCCGTATATCTGAATGTATAGCGTGCGTTTGTCAGGACTGAGCACCAGGTATTTTGATCCAGAGCCGATTTCAGCGACCGTTGCCGTTTTTCCAGTCTCAAGATTAATCTCTACAACTTCCGTTCCATGGTCGCGGGTGAAGTACATGTGCTTGTCGTTCTGTGCACGAATGGCATCCCCCGGAGCGTTATTGACTCCATGCCTGCCTTTGATCTCTAGGCTGTCCGCATCGAATCGAAACACCCTGTTGTCATAGCAGCTGAGAAATAACCATTTCCCATTTGGGCCAATTCTGGCAAATTCAGGTGTTTCACATCCAATCCTGTTATTCCGTTTAATGACATTCTTTAATTGGCGGTCGTAGGAAACTACTTGATTAGACAGGAACACATAGACACGCTCGCCGTCAGGACTGACAGCCAGAGCACTCGGCGAATTACCAACATTGATTTTCCCTACAAGAGTATTGCTTTTAGTATTGATTATGCCGACTGTTCTTGTCCTGGGAAGGCTGATGTAGAGTAGTGGATATTTTGGATTCAGCGCAAGCTCGTAGGGAGCAGAGCCGAGAGCAATATTGGAAAGTTTAAGAGTTGGAGATTTCCCTGGAATTTTCTCCTGGCAAACCCCGGTTATTGCTAAGAGTGTTCCCAAAATAATTGCCCTACGAGTTTTCGCAAATAGCTTCATTATCCCTCACAGTTTTCTGTTAACTTGCACTTTATAACCCGATATGTCAATCCCTCCCGCTCATTCGAAACTTTGTTTCGTCTTTGCTCCTTCGTCGCTGCTCAAACCCTCTTCTCGGGTTCGACTCCACTCCATCACCACAAATAAGTTTCTTATTTGGCGGAGAGAGAGGGATTGACCGTTCATTGCATTCACTCGATCCTGCGGATCGTCTTTGTTCGCTATGCTCACTTGCTCGAACCTATGTTCTCATCCTCTCTTCTCCACCAATAAAAAAAGGCCCCAATAAATTGGGACCTTTCATTGGCGGAGAGAGAGGGATTCGAACCCTCGGTACTGTGAAGTACACACGCTTTCCAAGCGTGCTCATTCGGCCACTCTGACACCTCTCCGAAAAATCCTAAAACTTGATTCCATATCAAGAAAATTAGGAAGGAGCTAATCTAGTTTGAAGCTGAAATCATGCAAGCGATAGACCGGTTTTTGACTAGGACAAGCGATAATTGTGAGCTAAAAATGATCTAATTCGATTTTACTCGCTTGAAAACCGCTTTATATTTTCAAATGACAAAAATGTTAATGATTGGAAACGACCAAAGTAAATAATTCTGTTTCTGAAGAAAGTATCGTTTACATTCTTCGTTCTCGTTAGGAAT
Organism: Lentisphaeria bacterium; assembly: GCA_013215875.1. Lineage (GTDB taxonomy): Bacteria > Verrucomicrobiota > Lentisphaeria > JABSQK01 > JABSQK01 > JABSQK01. The sequence goes on along the minus strand of JABSQK010000550.1, from coordinate 1,276 downwards.
TGATAGATTATAGTAATTCATAGAATCAAAGTTTTATAAATAAAATTGGGAATCGCAATGTTGTTTTATAAAAAAGTTCGATCAGGTGAAGCATCAGTTGTTTCAGGTATATCTAAAACCAGAGTCTATTTTATCAACCACTTCATCAATCCAATTTTCGAAAAGGCAGAAAAAATGAATATCTCATTAATGACGATTGAAATAGACCGACGGGGGCCGAATGGCTTAATCTGCAAAGATAATATCCGTACTGATATTGCAGTTACCTTTTTAATTCGGGTGAATCCGACAACTGAAGATGTAAAACTGGTCGCAAGTATGGTAGGCTGTGAACGTGCCTGCGAAATAAATACATTGGAAACACTCTTCTCTGCAAAATTAAGTGAGGCACTGAAAACCGTTGGCATACGTATGGATTTTGAAGAATTGTTCAGTAATCGAGAATCTTTTATCGAAGATGTTATCAAAGTTGTTGGTCATGACCTGAACGGATATAGTCTAGAAAATGTCAATGTGGATTACCTTGAACACACACCGTTGCAGGATCTTGATGAAGAAAATATGCAAGATTCCGAGGGGATCCGTAAAATTAAAGAAATCATAGAAGAGAATTCCAATTAATGAGTTTATTCGGTTACTTGAAAATAAAGAATGACCAGGCACTTATTATTACTTCTATGTCAAAGAGGAGAGTCTGCTTCGAAAGTGCATTTGTTCTACCCTTTATGGAAATGGCTGAAATTATTGAGCTGTCTGTGCAGATGATTGAAATAAATCGCTGCAAAAAACAGAGCATTAGATGCAAGGATTATATTCGTGCAGATATTGCTATGAACTTTACCTTGCGGGTTGATAAATCGCCCGAGAATATTCTTCAGGTTGCGAATCTGCTGGGATGTGAAAATGCCTCGAATATTAGGACCTTGGAAACGGTTTTTTCTGCTGGTTTTTCACAAGCTATGAAATCGGTTGCGTTTGAAATGAATTTCGATGACATTTCTTCTGATCCCGATTCTTACATAGAACATGTCCATGAGTTGATTGGATATGATCTTTTTGGATTTGCTCTGGAAGATATTTCGATAGGCTCGTTTAACCGCACTGAAGATATCTATCTCGATTCAGAGAATATCTTCGATGTCCGAGCCCTAAACAAGAAATAATTTTGTGCTACTTTTTCTCCATCGCATCGAGGCGCTTTTCGATATCGAGCAGTTTAGCGATAATATAAATATGGGTATGCTTGGCATCGATACCCACCGGGCTGGATTCGCTG
>JABSQK010000055.1 GCA_013215875.1 Lentisphaeria bacterium | reverse complement strand
TTACCACATAGGTACGCCCCGTGTCTTTGGCAGCTTGCAACATCTTGCGGCAATTTTCCATACTATCGGCCATGGGCTTTTCACTGATAACATCGAGCCCGGCTTCCAAACCCTTTATTACAGGGTCGCAATGGTATTGTGGTGGTGTTACAACAATCATGGCATCGGCCTCTACTGCAGCTAATGCATCATCAATATTTTGAAAACAAATATCGGATGAATAGCCACCTTCTTCGCAGGCTGCTTTAAGGGCTTCTTCACTCAAATCAACCATGGCGACGACTTCCGCACCAGCTTCATCCTTAAGGTAATTTATCCAGCCCAAACCAAAACCGCCGACACCAACATGAATAAAACGCATATAATAAATCCTTAATTTTAAATTAGAAAATCTGAGGCTTAAAATAAGTCTGGCAGTCACTTTGTCTATGCTCGTATTTAAATATTGTTTAATAAAATGCAGCATCTTTCGAATTGTTCGAAACTTCAATATATACCTGGGAACGCTGAGCCAGAAGTTTTTCATAAAGGCTCAAGTTTAGCAGGTCCAAAACGAAGGAATAGTTCAGCCTTGTTGGCTCTCATTTCTAAAGTCTCTCGGAGACTGGCCTTTTATTTTTTTAAATGTAGTGGAAAAATAAAGTGGATTTTGAAAACCGAGTTGATCAGAGATGACTGTTATTTTTTGCTGTGTATTGGCTAGCAGTCCCGCAGCCACATCCATTTTTAAAGCACGGTAGTACGAGATTGGGCTTTGTTTCAGGTGATCCTTAAAGAGTTTAAATAAGGCACTTTGTCCAAGTTTGGCGATAGCGCACATATCGCTGATTTCCAAATTGTCATGCAAATTCGTGCTCATGGCATTGAGTACATCATGAAGGATCTTCGGGTATTTCTCACCGACTTGTTTCCCTAAATATGAGAGCAGTTCATGCAGGTATTGAGCTTGTTCATAGACCCGTTGGCTGGGTTCCATAGGCGTGCAATCTTTAATCTTCTTATAAAGATTGCGAACATAATGCGGGTCGGACAATACGATATGATCCTGATTGTGCAGATTGAACATACGAAGGTAATTTATTAATTCGGGACCTTCGATATTTATATATCGTTTCAAGGCGTAATCCTTACTGGTATAATAACTGGAAACGCCAGCACGTAAAATATATATCTCACCAGCCTGCACAAGACTTTCCGCTTCACCACTTCGGTATAAACAGCTGCCAGCTTGAATAAATTCAATTGAATATTTAGGCGTTTTTAAATGTTCGAATAAATGGCCAGGTCCCCAATATTCATGAGCATATGTGCTTATATAAGCAGGGAGGTTTGGGCGCACTGGAATGGCTTGTACATAATTTCCAGCAGTCTCGTATTCCAGTTTTCTTTGTAGTTTTTCTAATAGCATAAAATGTAGTATATTATATGTTTTATGTAATATAGCCTATCTTTAATCATAGTATAGAGCTGTATATTATATGTTTAAAAAACAGGAGACAGGAAAATGACGAAGATAACTTTTATTGGAGCCGGTAGCACAGTATTTGCAAAGAACATTCTTGGCGATGCGATGTGTACGGAAGCCTTACAGGATTCGGAACTCGCTTTATATGATATCGACAAAACGCGCTTGAATGAATCCGCTTCTGTCATGCGCGCCCTGAATAAGAAGATTAATAAAAATCGCGCCAAAATTACCACATTCCTTGGCGTTAGGGAACGTAAAAAAGCTTTGGCCGATGCAGACTTTGTTGTCAATGCCATGCAAGTAGGGGGCTATGATCCATGTACAATCACAGATTTTGAAATTCCGAAAAAGTTTGGTTTGCGTCAGACGATTGCCGATACAATTGGTATTGGTGGCATTTTCCGTGTGCTACGCACTTTACCTGTGATGCTCGATTTTGCGCACGACATGGAAAAGGTTTGTCCAAAAGCACTTTTACTGAATTATACCAACCCCATGTGCGCGCTGACTGGTGGCATCCTGCGTCAAACAGATATAAAAGCTGTTGGCTTATGCCATTCCGTGCAGAGCTGTGCGGATGGTTTATTGACGAACTTGGGTCTAAAAGATGAAGTAAAAAATGTGCAGTGGAAGATTGCCGGTATCAATCATATGGCATGGTTACTTGAGATTACTGCTGATGGCAAAGACCTCTATCCGGAGATTAAGCGTCGGGCAAAAGCAAAACTTAAGGAATGGCGCAAGGGGCCAGATAAAAATGGGGATATGGTTCGCTTGTATATGATGCTGAATTTTGGCTATTACATTACCGAGTCATCGGAGCATTTATCTGAATACACACCGTATTTTATTAAGTCGCAATACCCTGAACTCATTGAAGAATTCAATATTCCACTGGATGAATATCCGCGTCGCTGTGTGAATCAGATTGCCAATTGGAAAAAGCAGAAAAAAGAAATTAAGGGCAAGGGTTTGACGCATTGCCGCAGTCATGAATATGGCTCACATATTATGGAAGCAATGATCACCGGCACACCTACAGTCATCGGCGGTAATGTTCTTAATAATGGTTTGATTACCAATTTGCCATCCAACGCGGTGGTCGAGGTCTCCTGCCTAGTCGATAAAAATGGTGTGCAAGGAACCTATGTTGGTGATTTGCCAGAACAGTGTGCCGCCTTAAACCGCACCAATATCAATACACAGTTATTGACACTGGAAGCTGTATTCACAGGTAAGAAAGATCATATCTACCAGGCCGCAATGCTGGATCCACATACATCAGCAGAATTACGGATCGATGATATTCGCAAGCTCTGCGATGCGATGATCAAAGCCCACGGTAGCTGGATTCCAAAATTTAAGTAAGCGGAAACGACTACAATTCGATATAATCGCTTGAGAATGTTAGACCATCTTCATTCTTTATATTGATAAATGCGACTGTTGTGTTCAGTGGAATGTCTGCGCTAAAGGTATACGTGCTGCCCTCATTTTCGATTTCTGCAACCAGTATATTATATTTGCGGTCCTGCCACATACCCGTTGCACGGGTATAGCAAATATTGGCTGACTCGATAGTTTGTTCTGATTCAAAAACTGCAACGATTTGCTTGTCCTCAATTTTTACAGACTTAAATACCGGGAATGCCGGGGCATCATTAAATAGTGAATCCGTAAAATTATGCATCTCATTTGGCCGCCAACCTTGGATGTGGCCGTGCGGTAGTTCAATCTGTATTGAACGATAGACTGGACCTCCGGCGGATAGAAAAGATTTCTGGAAACTGTCCATTGGGTAGGCAAAATCATTTGTGCTGTTTACCCAGAGTGTCGGCATCTTCGCATTGGGGATATAATGACGCGGATCCCATTTATCACTCCATTTTTGAATTGCCTCTTCGCCTACTTTTGAAAAACCATTATCATTCCATGTGGAATTATCAGTCAGAAAGCCGCAGCCATAAATAGGGATTGCGGCCTTATAGCGTGAATCGATACCCATCATAAGAGATGTGAGATAACCGCCCCAGGAAATACCCGTTACGCCAATGCGTGTTTCATCTATTTGGTCGTGTGATGCTAAAATCGTATGGGCGCGCAGTGCGGCTGTTACCGCATGGAATGGCCAATGATCTTCAACGGGTTCGTCCATTTGTTTAAAGGAGCTATCCCAGCCATCCGGGCCGGCATGCTCATGTTTTTCATGAGGACCTATATCAAGAGACGTTGTCACTAACGGTTTGCAGCCGCATTGGTCGATCATGATTGCAGCGTAGCCCCGGCTATTCCAAAGCTGTATCCATTCTCGATATGTGGTACCACCTCCACCATGAAGCAAAACCATCGCCGGGCATTTTTCGCCTTCCTTTAATTCGGGAAGTCCCATATACGTAAAGACCCGGGTGTCTTTTCCCTGATACTTTTCATTGGCAAAATAGAAGGCCTCGACACCATCGAATTCATAACCCTCTGCAGGGAAAATCTCAGGAATGGCTTCGTAGTCTTTTATGTCAAATTCGTAAGCGGTCATCGTTTATCCAGTTAAACTGTGTTTTAAAATTTCGACTACCTGAGCCGGGCTTTGGCACCAAGCGAGAGATCCGGCATCCACTTCTTTGAGCGGATGAATCAAGCTTTCATCATGCAAGGTAATATAGGGTTTGCCGATTGCGGCGCAGTAACCGGCATCGAATGCTGCATTCCACTGTTTGTACTGGTCGCCGAAACGCACAACAACCAGATCGGCCCGTTCGATTAAGTTGCGTATGCGTATGGCATTTACCTTGGCGGATTTATGGTCGCGCCAAAAGTTTTTATCTTCTTCGCCGAGATGATCGCCGGCAGCGTCACTGGCATCATGGTCCAATACAGCTGATTCGAATTCGATCTCAAGAGAGAGGGCATCTGCACCATCAATAATTTGCTCACGCCAGTCGCTATGAATTTCGCCGGATAAAAAAACTGTCCACATAGTAAACTCCTTTTTGTGTCCCCCAATCTACAGGTTGAGAGGGCAGGGTAAAGGGCAGAAGACTAAAGAATTATTCAAATAGTTGTGAGAAGGCCTTTCAGCCGCCAAGTAAAGACAAAATCTGTTGGCTGATATTTTGCTGATTTTTCTTTGTGAAGAGTTTTGCACTCAGGCTGTGCTTTAAGGTCTTTTGATTGGAAAAATAAAAGCCTGTCACTGAAAAAACTGTAAACATGTACGTCTCAAAATTCACATCCTCCGGAAAGTAGGAAGCCTTCTTTCCTTCATTGAATATGGCTTGTACCTCTTTGAAAAATTTGGCTTTGATGTTTGTTAGCACATGCGCATGGTTTCCACCTTCGAGATTTTCCCAGGCGATGATGCGCCAAAGGTGAGGGAAGTCCCTGTGCAACTTGAAATAATTATCGAGCAATGCTTCTGTCAGTTCCTTATATGTAATGGATTGCAGGTTGAGCCCTTCTGCTTCGCGCTGGCGAATTTCAAGAAAGCAATGATGCAGTACTGCCTCAAAGAGCTTATCTTTGTTTTCGTAATAGGCATAAATACGTTGCTTATTTACACCCGCGCGTTCGGCGATAGCATCGACCCGTCCACCATGAAGGCCTTTTTCCGAGAATTCGTCTACTGCATGTTTGAGAATTGCAGCCTTTGTTTCGAGGGCTCTTTTCTGCATAAATTAAGCGAACCACTTGTCTATGTTATCTTTTATAAATGCATCATCATTTAAGTGCGGGTATGACGCGTATACACGATCGATCTCGTCTGATTGCCCGGGAGATAATATCTCCTTTGAATTCAAGCAACGCACAGATTTCATCAAACCCTGGCGCCGCAGCACCTCATGCACACCTGGAATGCAGCCTGCAAAGGCATTAGCCGCATCAAAGAAGACGGCATTACTATCGGTCACTTCGATGTTGCGCGTTAAGAGTTCCTGTGGGATGTCGCGATTACTTTCTGTGTAAGTATGCAGTTCATCGATAAGCGCTACCGCTGTTCGCGTCCATACACACCAGTGACCCAGCAAGCCACCTTTTATGCGAATTTCCTTTGGACCTGTTTCTGTTTCAAAACGATAGGGGCTTAAGAGATCCATAACGATGTTATCATCATTTCCAGTGTAGAGGGTGATGTCATTTTCTTTGCCCGCTTCACATACTGCGCGAACCACATCAATGGTTTGATAACGATTGAATGGTGCCATTTTAATGCCGAGTACATTATCGATCTCAGCAAATCTGCGCCAGAATTCAAAAGGTAATACACGTCCTCCAACTGCGGGCTGTAGATAAAAACCGATGATGGGGATCTCCGCAGCAATGGCTTTGCAATGAGCAATCATTTCATCGATGGAAGCATCTTTCAATGCTGCAAGACTTAGCAGTGATGCATGAAAACCGAGCTCGCGAGAAAATCGTGCTTCGGAAATGGCTTGTTCCGTATCGCCACATACTCCTGATATTTTCATAATGGATTGCTTTGTTTCTGCACAGTAACTATCGATCGTGCTACTGGTGAAGCGCAAAACTTTTTCAAACAAGCCAACGTCAGGATCGCGAATTTCGAATTGTGTGGTATGCACACCGATAGCTATACCGCCAACACCCGCATCAATATAATAACGTGCAATCGCCCGCATATCATCGGTGTCCATCGTCTTATCTTCATTGAGTGATAACGGATGCGCGGGAATCACGCAGCCCTTTCTAAATTTCTCTAAAATGCCAGCGGGTATATCAGTTATTCTCATTCATTCGTCCTGTTTTTACGGCGCTAATATTTGCCATCCGTCTTTTCAAATTTTGTTGCCTTACCCAAACTGCGGCCGCCCTTTTGTATCCAGTTTGCCTGCCATTTAATAAGCGTTTCGAGATCGACTCCTGGTTTGCCAAAGAGGGCAGTCGCTTTTGCAGAATTGCTAAGGTAAACATTGCCCGCTTCGCCAGTATAAGAAACTTGTATTTCGAGATACTCAGCCAATCGATTCGCGGCATACTTTGTGCATACCTGCTCCGGGCCTGTAACATTAAAAATTGCCGGTGGATTGCTGCACTGCAGTAAACAAAGCAGTGCTTGCGAAATTGCATCGCCCTGCCAGATGCAATTAAAATGCCCGGCACTCAGATCAATCACTTCACCAGCGAGTATTTTACTGGCAATATCATGCAAGACACCATAACGTAAATCGATGCTGTAATTTAAACGATAATGGCAAATTTCAGTTTGCCATTTTCGTGCGGCATAATTAAACATCATCTCGCGGCCCATGGCCGATGTGGCATAGGTACCGATTGGATCCGGGTCTACGTCTTCCGTGCATCCACCGTTTACAGGATCTACTAAAGGGTAAACGCAACCAGTGGAAAAAACGACAATCCGGCTTTTTTGAAAATGCCGCGCAACATATCCCGGAACCAGGGTATTCATCACCCAGGTTAAATCCTCCGCTCCACTGGTACCAAATTTTTTGGCGACCATATAAATAACATTGGCGGTCAATTCAAGATCGTTTACTTCATCCGGCTCAGATAAATCTGCGGTGACTGTTTCGATATCGTTTTTCTCAAGTTCATCTTTCGCAGCTGGATCAGAAAAGCGCGCCACCCCAATAATACGTTTTTTGATACCAGCTTCTTTGCAGGCATTGCTCGCCAGTATCGCCAGATCTACACCCATCTTACCCGCAACACCCAATATCGTAATATCACCCTCAAGACTCTTCATCATTTCTATAAGTGCAGAATTGGGCACTCTCAGCAAGCTGTTTAACTGCTCTTCATTATCAATTATTTCTGGATACATCGACAAACTCCATAGATGGAAATACGCAATCAGGGTTAAAACCAACTAGCTAGTTGGTTTTATGAGTATAGCTTGGTAAGTGGTGATTGCAAGTATGAACAGTGAATCTCTATTCCACACCACGGCGTGTCGTGGCTATTTAAATAGCAAATAATCAATCGAGCCAGAGGCTTCTAGGCCCAGTATTTACTTATAGACCTTCGACAGAATTGGTTTCTTTGAAATGAATGATCTTGCCTTTACGGCTCACTTCAATAGTCTTTAGCTGGTAGGGTGTAAAGTTGATTGTTGCCTGTTTTGCATTGCCTGCGAGTTTGAGCTTACAGACTGTTTCTTTACCTGCATGTTCCAGCAAGCGGATAACCAATGCATTTTTATTTTCTGCTTTTTTCACGGCTACGATCTCGATATTTTTTGCTGAGAGCTGAATTGGGCTTCCAGCTTTCATAATGCCCGATCGTTTCTTTGCATCTTTTCCAGGGAAGTATACCTGGTACCAGGCAGAAGCATTCAGGGCGGCTGCATCGTGGCATGCCTTCATTTCATTGAAGCGTTTATCAAAACGAATCTTATAAGCAACTTCATGCTCACCTTGGTCCTGACGGGGTCGGAAACGTTTATCGGTAAAGCGTCTATCAACAGCTAAGCCAAATGATGAATAGGCAGGAGAGCGCATCACATTGAGAAAGAGCGAATTGCCTTTTAAGTTATGCGCGAATGATCCCGTATTGGCAATGCTGACGGCATTGTTTTTACCGGAAACTGCGACCCAGCGCTGGTTTGTTTGTTCGGTAAAATCGTTTGTCGATTCACGTTCGAGGGCCGAGTAGATAGTTTCTGAAATACTTTTGCTCACATCAAAATTGAGCGGCAATTCGAGTTTCAACATATAGTCTTTATGCTGATAAAAAATGCGGTCGCGAATATCCAGTGTATCGTGTACTTTATCGATGACATAGTGGCGAATGATTGCGGATTTCTCAAGCACAAAGGCAGTTTCGACAATTGTGTATATATCGCCATCTTCGATAATGCGCACTGGCTCTGCACTGTTTTGACTTTTGTCTGCCCAGGTATCGCAGGCCAATGGTGAAAGCGCCTGCATTTCTTCTTTGCTTGCTCGTTTAAATGCAGCGGTAATTTTTTTCCATCGAGGTGCAGTTGCCCAGCATCCTGGAGCGTCCAATTTATCGGTATCAGCAGTTGTCCAGCTGTGGTCATGGTCTTTAAAGACAACAGGCCGGAAGCTATTTTTCTTGACAATGCTTTCGCGTTCGCCTTTACGCACAACTCTTTCAACAAGTCCCGAATTTTTACTGATCTTAATAGTCAGTTTTTTCGTTTTGATCGTTAGCGATTTTTCAGTCGTTTTTGGCAGAGGATATGTGTTGGGTTTTTTTCCTGTTTTGTAGTGCGCATCCAGTCTGAGAACTTCAAAAGGTTTCAGCGATACGGGTACTGCCAGGCGAATACGCCAGTCGGTTTCAAGGTTGTGCTCGGCAGCGATGCGCTGGAATGGCTGGGCTTTACCATTCTTAAGAAGGCTTATGTCTGGATTGGCAATATGATAAAGGTGGCCGACATTGAATTCGAATTCGACAACAGTATTTAACTCAAATCCGTGTGGATTCGTAATAAATACTGGCACTTCACTGCCCGCGGGAACTTTTTCACCACGCAGAACCTGTACAATTGTTTCGAAGCGGGTGCGACGCAGCAGTTCGTTGCAATGGCCCATCATATTGAGGGAATCAGTTTCGGCACTGGGTACACAGGTGCCAGGCAGTATGTCATGAAACTCGCAGAAAAGAATATCTTTCCAGGCGGCTGTTAAACTCTCCTGTGGATAGGGTGTGTTATCAAACCACCAGGCCAAAGCGGCGAGGCGTTCGGCAGTAGTCATGAGGCTCTCTGCCTCGCGATGTGCTCGCTTTACCCGACTCATAGAAGTGAAGCAACCCGGGAAACTATTTTGAATCTCACCCTCTATGACGGGTAGTTTGCTCTGCTTTTTCCAATAGTGCTTAAAGAATGCATCCGGGGTGGATTCGATGATATCATATTCAGGATGGGCTTTTATATAGGCCTGCATTTGTGCGTAATCGATTCGAGATGGGCCACCACCATGATTGCCAATACCCCAAAGTATCATCGTCTCCTCTTCATCTTTATAATGCTCAATCCAGGAATTCATTTTTTGATCCAGATTATTGCGTGTAAGATAATGGTCATCACTGCGGCGCGTAACGATTTCTGCACCAGAGCGGTCCTTCCAGTTAAAAGCGCCCTTGGGTAATTTATAATCGCCAACTCCCGGGCGACAGAAAATATAGGATTTCATACCACAGCTTTTTAGCACTTGCTGAAATCCTTCACCGTGGCCAAAAGGGTCAAAATTATAGGCAGTACGCGGCCGTGCGTTGAATTCTTTTTTGAAAAAATTGAGTCCCAGCAGGTACTGTCGGATGTGCGATTCGCCGGACGTGCAGTTTACATCGGGCTGCAAATAGGCGCCGCCGGCAATGGACCAGCGTCCTGCCTTGACCAGTTTCTTGATACGCTCGTGCAACTCAGGTTCATGTTTTTGAATGAAGGCATAGAGTAAAGATTCATTATGATTGAAGATAAAGCTCTTATGTTTTTCGGCGAAATCTGCAGCAATTCGGTAGGTGGCAAATGCTTCTGTTACACCGTCTTCCCAGTGCCAGAGCCAAACTGGATCCAAATGTGCATTGCACACCATGTGTATTTTCTTTTTCATATTATTCATCTCATATTTAGATTCATAGTGCCAACTCAATGAAGATAGCATTCTCCTTGCCTCAAACAACTAAAAAAATTTCATAAACTACAAATTGCAATTATTGGTTGAATTCCTCTGCACAGCGCATAATTTATGCAGTAAATCCATACAGAGGAAAAAATGCGTCTATTCATAACCATTGCACTATTTTATTTTATCCAGGAATCCAGTGCTCAGGAATACTATATAAAATCATATAGCAAAAATAGTTGGGTTATAACGTCAACTTCGAACGGCGGTACAAAATGGGAGCACAAACACAAAAAAGTTACATTTGGTGTTGCGATAGATGACAAGGCGAAGACAAATTACAATAGTGCTGCTACTCGTGTAAGAAATCGAATCTATGATTTGAAAGCGGGGAATCGCAGAATAGGAAGCACCACAAAAATAAAATATAAAAAGCTCGAGTGCTATGAAATGCGTTTTAAAATGCGCAAACATGCTCAACATTCTCGATACTTTATCTACAATGGCAAATATTACCATGTTTACGTCAGCGGCTCATCGGGAGTCATAAATGATACAAGCTATTTTAGAATGTTCAGGTTGTCGGGTGTAGATGGAGCAAATAAAATAACGAAGCGCCCCAAAAAAGAAAAAGTCGTAAAGAAAAAAAAGAAGAAACGGAAAAAGAAGAAAGTAATTGAAGAGGAAGACGAAGAAG
>JABSQK010000549.1 GCA_013215875.1 Lentisphaeria bacterium | reverse complement strand
ATGCATCAATTTGATATATCTCATCATAATAATCTTTAGAAAGGCTAACCGTGCTGCTTGATCCACAGGAAACGCCAAAAAATATTAATAAAAGGGATATGCTAACAACTGAGTATTTCATTAAATCACCTTGTCTTTGCTATTATTTTTATGCTTAATTACTATAAGCGGAACCGAATAGAAATCTCCAATATTAGGAAAATTTAAGTAGAAGCTTCTTACTTCAATTTGTAGATTTTCATGGCGATTCCACCATCTACCTCTACCTGAAAAACAGGAATTTGACTATCGATTTTTTTTGTAAATTCATTATAATGGTCTGTTCGGGTGACATACATATAATAGATATGCCGGTCGATAGAAGCAATTTCTTTTTCAAACTCCTCAGCCGTAATATCTCTGCCGGGTCCTGCATTTTTATATGGCAGCAGTTTAAAATCATCTCTTAAATCAGTATGAGACATGCTAAAAACAATAAGTGGTCCAATCGGGGTAACGATTAAACTATCTTCTTCTGCATGTTTGTTTAGCCAGTATATGCCCTGTCTGTATGATATGCCCCAGTAATCGGTGGCATCTGGAAGCTTCATTTCCTGGGCCCCTTTAAGTCCGCCGATCAGTGCATTGAAGTGAACTATCTGATATGGATGATTTTTGATATTCCAAAATGTTACCGGCAAAAAGCAGAGACAAAAAATTACCGAGAGACTGATTATCTGATGATTGGCTTTTGGCATTTTCTCTGCGATGAGACTAATCAAGCGGTGCAAGGCGAGTGTAGAGATAAGCGCTACTGCGGGAATGAATTCCAGCCAATGCCGTATACCATCAAAATCACGGGCACCGGGTATAGAGACACGTAAGACAGGGATAATGAGTGTGAGCAAAAGAAGCGAATTGAAGGCAATGTGCTTTTTACATTTCATTTGATAAAGAATAATACCTATGCCTGCAAACAGGAAAGCTAGAATGACAACGGGAATTGTGGTGACTGCATATAGTATCGGAGCAATGTTCCAACTATTCTGTCCCTCAAAACCACGGCCGAGTAGGTAGTTGAAATATTTATAAATATTTGTCGGGAAATCCTGCATAAGGATTGGCCAGAATAGAATCATGATAGATAAGCCGATAAACGGGTAGGCGATAAGTGATATAAGAAATGGCTTTTTGATTTTGTAATCGCCTTTGTTCATTCGTTGTTCAAGAAGGAAGATAATAAAATAAGGCCCAAGGATAAATGCCAGAAAAAATGCATTTGCTTTACATAACAATGCTAAACCCCAGACAATGCCGCTTAGATACATCCACCCTGGGCATTTCTTTTTCATTGCATAGATAAAAGTAAAAATAGTCAACCAGTAAGTAAAAGTCACAGGTACATCTTTAAAATTGAAATGAATATGGGCCCAGAATCTGGGGTACAGTGCGACGATCAGGACGCAAAACCAGGCTTCTCTTAAACCCCAGCGTTTTCAATGAAGAAAAATAGAATGATCAAAAGACCAATTGCCGACAGGATTATTGAGAAATGATAGGCATCGATTGGACCTAAGATATTTAAACAGTCATATAAAATGAATTTACTAACACTGGCCATAAAAGGACCCAGGGGCCAGACATGATGCGGATTCTTCCTTTGGTGAGATCCTACTTGATAAAGGTCGGGATGATTCTCTTGTTGATACTTATCCACTGTTCGTTTTGTAAAATCAAGATGTTTGCTATCGAAATCTTTGAGTAGATAGAAATAGCGATCCCCGATAAGTAATTCACCCATGTCATAGCCCGGTCCATAGTCTTTCAGAGTAAATATTGCAGTGGCAAGATAAAATAGAATGAAAGCACTAAAGAGGATGTATTTATTTTCAGGACGTTTTATGATAGTTCCCTCTACTGATCGATGATAGGAATGCTGACTCTAAAACCAACAAACGTTCTCGGATCACTGGAATATAATTGTGTATGAAATTTACTTTTAGTCTCCGAACCTTTTAACATATAGTGGGCGCCTAATACAGATTCTTTTTTTACCAGATTTCCCGAGAGGTCACGAACCAACTCTGCCAGGTTGCCTTGCATCCCATACAAACCAAGTGCATTTGATTTACCCTTTAGAATATCTGTGCGGGATTTTAACTTGTTTGAAAATAATACGTCTTTTGATTTTCCATAAGCATGGGCAATCAACCATTGGCCCGTGGTAGGAAGCGTAAATCCATTAGATTTCACAAATCTCAAATTTTTTATATTGGGTGCTAATTTGAAGGCAGGATCCAGGTTGGCATTTTTGCTCAGCCAATTGCAATATTTAGCAACGGAAAGATAACTCATATTCGATACAGATTTATCTGCATCATCAAAGATAACTTTCTCGAGAACTTCTTTCGAAAACTGCCTGTATTCCTGGACAGACGCTTCATGTATGGCCAGGTAAAATGGTTTGTCAGTCGAGTATTCATTATACGTATAGGGGGGTATAAGTGCAAAAACGATATTTATTTTGCGGCTGCTTTTTCCTCCAGGGTCAATGGAAACTGTAATTGATGACGGAAATTTGCGAAAATAGAGTTGCTCGTTTCGTTTAATTTTCGAGAGTTCTTTTTTGTAGCTGTAGTCTGTAATATTCAGTGCATCATTTATAAGATTGGCGATGATCTTTTTAGTCTGAACCGGGTTTAAATTGGCAGGGAAATAGGCTGTGATTGTCGAATTTTTTTGTTTTCTCAAAAGGCCCGCATTGAGTGCTTTTTTATAATCAGCAAATGCAGCAGCCATTAATTTTGCAGCTTCGCCTTTTTTTAATTTTGGACTCAATGAATCGCTAATTAGTTTTCGACAACTCAACTCATGCTTCACCCAGGGATCCGCAATGCCGATGGCAGTCACTTTTTCAATTAGCCCACTGAGTATTTTTATTTCTTTTTGTAAATAAAATGACGATTTCATTGTGCTGCCAGTCATCAGCTCCAGATGCTTTTTCAATTTTGAAAGAGACTGAGTCTTTTCCTTTTTCTCAGAAAATAATTCAGGGTATTCTTGCTTAATTAATGCATCATTGGCAATTTTTAATTTAGATGCATCCGTGAATGTTTCTTTTAAGTCTGCTATTTTCTCAAGCAGTTCATTACGCAGGATATCGGGTTCAGAATTGAGCTCAATGCCATTTAATGTCGTGATTCGATCTTTGATATTTGTTAGGGATTTATAACCCATATCGCCTTTCTTATCCCAGTTTGTAGAGACTGATAAAAACTGTTTTTCTTGTATCTCCAAAGCGACTATAATTTTTTGCTGTTTTTCATAATTTGTAATAGCCAGATCAAATTTTTCTTCCAGAGCGGATTTCACCTTTTTCCAGTTACTGCTGGAGCCGATAGAAAAATCATCCAGAAATTTTGCTTCAGCAATAAATGTGTCATATTTTGGAAATTCCTTCTTTAATATCTCACGCAGGTCTTGTGTCATCGTATCTTTGAGTAGAAGCTTTATTTCACTGGATATGCGCTCTGATTCGAGAGTCGCTGCCTCATGAAAATGTGTGTTTAAAGCGGTCGATAGTCTGGAAAAATGCCCTTGGAAATGTGTATATAACTCAGGATCTTTCTTAACGGCTTTTTCCAAATCCAGGCGATCCTTATTTGTCAGCTTGAAATGCTTTCGGCTCTTTGGCCAATCTGCTAAATCCTTTTTACTTCTATTCAAACGCCGGTTAATCTTATCGAGTGCTTTGCTTATGCTTGCTTCACTTAGATTTGTTTTATCGATGATTTTAGGTTTGCTAACGGGGGGCTTTACTTTTGGCTTCACAGGTTTTTTATCTTTAGGTTTTACAACTACTTTATCAACTGGAATCGAGTCGCTTTCTGTATCCGTTAAATGATAGACCGCCGATGCTCCAAGCATACAAACAAGAATGATAAACAGTACGACGAGCCTAGTAGACTTGCTTTTGGGTTTTTCTACTACGAGATCGCTGCTCAGAGTATCCTTATCTAGAATCTCAGTGACTGCATCAAGATCGACAAGATGCTCGGGATTATCTACTTTTTGAATGCCGACAATTTTGGGTGAAATATGATCCAGTATTGACTCAACGTCATCTTCGAGTTCATTCCAGTCCTCATGCCTGTCGTTGCGGTCTTTTTCCATCATCTTACAAATGAGCTCACTGAACTCTGAAGAAATACCTTCGATTTTATCTTTCGGAGGAATGAGTGGTTCTGTAATGTGTTTGTGAAGAATGGCCAACGTACTTTTTCCATCAAAGGGATGATGAGCAGTTGCCAGATGATACAATGTGGCGCCGAGAGAGTAAATGTCGGCCCGGCAATCTAGCGTCATCGTATTCATTGCTTGCTCCGGGCTCATGTAGTAAGGGGTACCCAGAATGACACCGAATGCGGTTAAATCCTTTTGTTCCTCATCCTCATGCGCCATATCCGCAGTATCGATTATTTTGGCAATACCCATATCCATCAGTTTTACTTCATTCATAGAATCGATCATGATATTGGCCGGTTTTATATCGCGATGCAACAAGGTATGTTTTGTCCATGCGTAATTAAGGCCTTTTGCAACACTAAAGGCGACCTGCAAAACATCTTGCTCGTTCATAGGACCATTTTGTAAACGTTCCGATAAATCGTAACCATCTACATGAGACATGGCTAGATAATAATGGCCGTTTTCTTCTCCGGCATCAAATGCAGTAACGATATTGGGATGTTCAAGTTTTGCTGCCATTTCCACTTCACGGAAAAAGCGATCAACGGTTTTTGGATTAATTAATTCAGGATTGAGAAGTTTCAGTGCAACAGAGCGATTCATCGAGAGCTGCTTTGCAAGGTAGACATTGCCCATTCCACCTTTACCCAGCAATTTTAGTATTTCAAAGCCAGCAAGCTTATCGCCTTTATGCAATTCAGCTTTTTCAGTTTTCGAAGATCCATCTTCAGCTTTGTTTTTATCCTCATCATCCATAACAGTACCATAGCTATTTATCGAACGTGTAACACTTATTTTATTCTTTATCGTTCAATAAATCTTCAAGCGCTTTATTTTGTGCGTCTTTATCTTCTTTAGTTTCGACTTCTGGAAGTTCTTCTTTCTCTGAATCCGTAGATAATGCCTCAAGTTGTTCACGGTCCGGTTGAATCTCTTCAACGACCTCTTCCGCTTCTTTTTCTACGGGTGTCTCATTCAAGACACGGAGAATTTCTTCGCTTGAATCACTGGATAAAAATGAAGCGATTTCACTACCCATTTCTGCACCGGATGTATTGGCTTGCTCTTTACGGGCTTTATTTACAACATCCATGAAATAATCTTCCAGAGTCATTGTAGGATGATCAACCTGGCTTTCATTTGATTCCAATGATTCATTGATGATACCAAGTACTTTTTCCAAAACGTCGGGCGAAAGCTTCGCAGATGTAATGCGCGTTTTTTCCTCAACATTGAGTAAAGTTTTCAAATCGCCCTCGGCACGGATTTTTCCTCCATACATCACGAGTACGCGGTCGCAGACATCTTCCACATTCGAGAGCAGGTGACTACTGAGAATGATCGTTTTTCCTCGTGCAGCGAGCGTATTGATAATATCCTTCATTTCTCTGCAACCGATAGGATCCAGCCCGGATGTGGGTTCATCAAGAATGAGCAGGGCAGGGTCATTGATTAATGCTTGTGCCAGGCCAATACGGCGCGCCATACCTTTTGAAAATTCACCCACAGGTCGTTTTGCCGATGCTTCCATTCCAACCATCTTCAACAAATCTGCCGTGCGGTGTTTTATTTGCTCTTTCGAAAGCCTGAACATGGACCCAAAGAAATGCAGAGTTTCTTCAGCAGTAAGGTATTTGTAAAGGTACGTTTCTTCTGGAAGATAGCCTATGTTGACTTTCGTTTGAACATGGCTTGGAACATTGCCAAAAACTTTGAGCGATCCGGACGTTGGGTTTAATAAGCCGAGAATCATTTTTATTGTGGTGGACTTACCGGAACCATTGGGACCAAGCAAACCAATAACTTCGCCTTGCTTAATGCTAAAATCGATGGCATTTACTGCTTTAGCTTTGGGGCGTTTCCAGAAATCATAGAAGACTTTTTGTAAGCCTATCGCTTCAACAATTACTTTAGCTTCGCTCATTACTTTTCGATGTTTTCCAGATACTCACCAAAACGGACCAGGCGAGCACTATTAAAGATAACGATTAGTGTACCTACATTGTGTATCATAACTGCGACGATCGATTTAATGATATCCGGATCAGCTCCCCATTTCGCTGACAAGACTTCAAATACGCTATTACCAAAGATGAATAGCAGGATACCACCGACTATCATCACACAACCAAAGAATAAATTGAGGTTAATTACATTACGTGTTTTTCTTGAAAGATCGATCAGGAATGGAATGCGTCTCAGATCATTGTTCATCAAGGCTATAGATGCACTGTTTATAGCGACATCTGAGCCAATTGCACCCATGGCAATACTAATATCACCTGTAGCAAGGGCGGGGGCATCATTTACACCATCTCCAACAACTGCAGTTATGTAGCCTTCTGCTTTAAGTTTTTCAACATGTTTGACCTTGTCTTCAGGTAAGCAATCTGCACTAATCTCGCGAATGCCCACCTTGCGGCCCACACTTTGTGCAACAGCATCATTATCACCCGTAACCATGGATGTATTGTTTATACCAAGATCGTTCAGTTCCTCAATTGCCTTTGAAGCTTCTTCACGGATTGCATCACGTAGACCAATCCAACCCAACATCTGTTTGTCTTTGGCTACATAAACCACACTCATGCCAACCATTTCCTCGTTGCTCTGGAAATCATCAATAAGTGCCTTAACATTCAGGCCTTCCTCTTCCAGCCAGGTGCCACGGCCCACACGGTACGTAATACCATCAAACTTTGCAATGACACCTTTTCCGGCAACTTCTTCAAAACTTCCGTTCTCGAGAATTTTAACATTGGCTTTTTCCGCTAGCTTGCGCATGGCGTGCGCTGCCGGATGGTTACTCTGAGACTCCGTAGATACCGCAGATGTTAAAAGGTCCGTAAGGTCGACGCCTTCCAAGGGGTTTAATTTGGATACTTCCAGTTTTCCCTCTGTTAGT
>JABSQK010000548.1 GCA_013215875.1 Lentisphaeria bacterium | reverse complement strand
TGTCGGTTCACCATTAACGATTCGCGGTGAATTTGTGCATGCAAAATAGCCGGTCTCCTGGGCTGCGGCATTTAATAGAAATTTCTGCATTGGCTCAGTAAATTTGCCAAATAGAAGGGTGTCACTAACCATTTCTCTGGCTTTCTCGACAGGCAGTGGGGCATAGTTGGAAAGAAATATATCATGTGAAGCAACATCACTTTCTGCTTGTAGATCCATACCGGGGTTTATTGCTTCATCCGGGCGCTGGAACAATCGAAATTCACAATTCTCAACAAGCTTAACACTTGGGTTCTTATAATGTGGATTGCTATCCTTCAGTAATGTTGCAGGAATCGTTACACTACTGGTAATATCATCTTCAAATTGGATTTTTTCAGCCGGCATAAAATCCTGGCGTAATTTAAATGTATTCCAGGCGCTTTCACCCGAATACCCAATTCGCAGGTATGCAGCAACAAGCTTGCGGTTTTTATATTTTAATTCATGGCCGGATTGCCCATCGATGACATCAACTGAGAAATATTTCTGCCAGTCATCTCCCCAATGCGGGCGGTAAAAACGCTTGATAATGAAGACCAGTGCTTTGATAAAGTGTGGGATACTCTCCAGCCATTCATTATAATCATCGCTATAAATCTGTTCGGATGGGGTGAGCAATTTTATTACAGAGCCAAGCGACCGCCCCGGGCTGTTAATCGACCGGCTTTCCCGTTCCTTAGGCCGCATGACTCGAAAGCGCTCACCATAATCCTTGTTCATGATTTCGTTTATGAGCGCGATGTCTTTTTCTATATTGGCGACAAAAAATGGCCCGTAAATCAATGCATCATTTAAGGATTTGGAAATTTCAGACTTTCCACCGCCCGATACGGTACAGGGTTTGTGGCAAAGCGTACCTTTGGGCTGAGAGCCCACCAGGCGGTAACTTGGGGCGCCTGGATGCTTCTCCATTTTTACCTTAAACCCGGATGGATGAATGTAGGTATGTTTTGGAAGTAATTTGAGGGTTTGTTCTGTATCATTATGTGTCCAGGTGACCGATTGCGAAGGTAGATCGATAATTGCGGTCTCCTGAATGTAGATAATCGACTCATACAATGTATCGATTGCATAGCCTTCGTCTTGCGGATTTGCACGGTCGCCTAAAATTGCCAGCGCTTCGTCGTAAGTATGTGTTTCACGACGCACTGCTTCGCTTTGTGGCATAAATGTATCACCCAGATTAAATGCCGGGAATGCGAGCGTACCACCAGCATGTTCTTCTTCGCAGAGACCAAAAAGGTTTGCCGAATAGCTGATCATTGTTTTCACTTCTTTTTTGCAATAGCCAAAGTAGTTATCGGAGATAATTGTGAGAACTATGCCTTCATCACTGCGATAGGTTACCTTAAACGAATTGCCGTCGTTATAGAGTTCGTTCTCATCTTCCCAGTACATGCCATCGCTTGTCTGACGCTCGTTTGCATCTTTCACATTTGGCAGACCCAATTCTTTTTTTGTTAACTTCCCTATCTGCGGAGCAAGAATTACAAAACCCGTATGTCCATTCCAGTGTTTTGCATCGAGAGCTGCATCGTTGGTGGTAATATTCGGATCGCCACTGTTACCAAAGATCGACTCAACAAAATCCAGATTACTCACCAGGCTGCCCGGAGCAAAAAGACGGATTTCCATGTTTTTGGATTGCATGAAATTTGGAATTTCAGGGCAGACAATTGGCCGTAATAAAAGAGAAACCATAGATTGTGCCTGTTCATCGAGCTCGGATGTGAAAGGCAATT
>JABSQK010000547.1 GCA_013215875.1 Lentisphaeria bacterium | reverse complement strand
AGCTTATGTTCAATTCCCTCATATCCGCGATCGATAATATGTGCATTTTGAACCAGACTTTTGCCATTTGCACAAAGTGCAGCCATCAGCAAAGCCATTCCAGCACGAATATCGGGACTTCGCAGGGTTTGGCCACGTAGATTTGTCCGACCAGACACAACCACTCTGTGTGGATCGCAAACAATGATATTTGCACCCATCTGAATCAGCGGGTCGACAAAGTACATGCGGCTTTCGAACATTTTTTCAAAGAAAAGTACCGCGCCTTCTGCCTGGGTAGCTAGTACGAGCATGACACTCATAAGATCCGATGGAAACTGCGGCCATGGTCCGTCATCAATGCGCGGCATAACGCCACCTATATCTGATTGCACTTTCGGTGTTTGGCCTGCTTCAAGAAAAACCGCCCCATCCTCGAATTCGAGTTCAATATTGAAGCGGTTAAAGATTCGATTGATCATCCAATAGTGACTTTTTACTACATCGTGAATACGAATTTCACCACCGGTTGCGGCAACCAGTGCAAGATAGCTTCCAACTTCGATATGATCCGATGCTATACGATGCTCACCGCCATGTAATTTATCAACACCGTTGATAATTAATGTATTGGTTGTTTCCCCTTTAATATCGGCTCCAAGTGCAATAAGAAACTGGACAAGGTCTTGCACATGGGGTTCACTGGCAGCATTCCGTATACTTGTGGTCCCTTCAGCAAGAACGGCTGTCATCAATATATGTTCGGTTGCAGTTACACTGGCTTCATCGAAAAATAGTTCCGCTCCAATTAACCGTTTTTCCGCTTTAAATTCCATATCGTATTCAAAGACTTCAGCGCCCATACTGCGTAAACCATAAAAGTGTGCATCCAAACGGCGTCTGCCAATGCCATCGCCTCCAGGAGCGGATAGTTTTGCATGGCCGGTTCTGTGTAGCATAGGGCCGGCGAATAAAATACTTGTTCTTATTTTTTGGCAGAGTTCTTCTGGTAATACAGATGTTTTAATTGAAGCATTCGTTATGGACACCTGATTATTATCACGACTAATTTCCGCACCCATTACTTCAAGCATTTCCAGCATGACTCGAACATCGGCTATATCAGGAACATTTTGTAGTATTACTTCTTCATCAGTCAATAATGTTGCCGCAAGAATAGGAAGTATGGCATTTTTATTCCCACTTGCGGTAAGTTCCCCTTTCAGTTCATTGCCCCCATTGATTATGAATTCATTGCCAGCCATAGCAGTCTCCTTTTTATCTGTGTTCAGATCGCACGTCGCGAGTCATCAAATCGCGTACAGCAACTCGTGGATCCTTTCCTTCGTACAAACTTAAATAAACCTCCTGAAAGATCGGTACATTAAGCTTTATTTTTTGTGATAATTCGTAGGCACTCTTTGCAGTTGCAACGCCTTCAGCAACAACCATGCCCATATCTTTTATAATTTCATCAAGCTTTTTCCCACGGCCAAGTTCTTCACCTACATGACGGTTTCGGCTATGGCCACTTGTACAGGTGACAATAATATCGCCCAGGCCACTTAGCCCTGAAAAGGTCTCAGCTTGCCCGCCTAGCATTTCGCCAAAACGCGCCATCTCAGAAACCCCCCGTGTCAATAATGCCGCTTTTGCATTATCACCGAGTTCCATGCCATCGCAGATTCCCGCAGCAATAGCTAACACATTTTTTAAAGCGCCGCCCAATTCTACCCCGATAACATCGACACTGGTATACACTCTGAAATTTTCATTATTAAATGCACGCTGAACTTTTTCGGCAGATTCAATATTTTCAGCTGCGACAACTACAAGGGTGGGTACTTTCCTAAAAACCTCTTCGGCATGACTCGGGCCCGATAAGGCCACGTAATTCACATCATCGATGTAATCATCAACGATTTCACTAATGCGTTTTAAGGTATCCATTTCAATACCCTTGGCAACGTTCAGCAGGATCTGTTCTTTTTTCAGACCCGCTTTTGCTAACTGCTCAATTGTTCCGCGGGCATATTGCGTTGGCGATGCCATAAGGACGATTTCTGCGCCCTCAACCGCCTCTGCCATATTTGCAGTTAGTTTTAATTCATCGGGTAAAACAGCACCTTTTAAAAACCGTTCATTCCTGCGGCTCTCTTTCATTTCATCTATGTAATCTTCAAATGGGCCCCACTGCCAGACCTCGTGTTTATTATCAACTAATAATAGCGCCAGTGAGGACCCCCATCCGCCATCACTTAAAACTGCGATTTTCATTTAGACCTCCTTTTTTTTGCTGCCGATTTTTGGTTCACTGCCATCGAGCAAGCGCTTTAGATTTGACTTATGCCTATAGACAGCCAGCGCTGCGAGGACAAAAAGCATTATTAAAATTGGGCGACCCACTGCAGATTTGGGCACATAATGATTCATCAATAAAGCACTAAACGGCAGAGTGATCGCTGCAACAACGCTCGCTAGTCCTACATACTTAAAAATCGCCAGAACCAGTCCCCAGCAGATAAATGCAAGCAAGACTGAATATGGCGCAACAGCCAATATCGCACCGGCAGATGTAGCAACTCCTTTACCGCCCTTAAATTTAAGGTAGGGACAAAAAACATGGCCCAATACTGTTGCCAATGCTGCTAGAATTAAGGCCATCTCAGTATTCGCTTCATAAGTCGCTGCATATTTGGCAAGAAAAAATACAGGTAGATAGCCTTTTGCCGCATCTAAGAGAAAACAAATGATTCCCCAGCGCTTACCACAAGTGCGACCAACATTTGTAGCACCTATATTACCACTGCCTTTATCGCGCACATCAAAGCCATGGGCTTTGCCAATAATCCAGCCAAAGGGTATCCCTCCGAGAAGGTAAGCAGTTATCCCGATGAGACTATAATAACTATTGGGCCCCATTAAATATCAAATGCCCGAGGCTTGGATAATGCCTCGCTTAAAAGTATCGCTTTAGCCAGATCATGCTTAGTGCGAATAAACCGCTTACGCTTTTCTTTTTTTATCTCCACGGATGAGTCTTCACCTGTGAAGGCGGCAAGATGGGCCTCACGTTCACGATCCATCTGCTCAATTTTTTCCATGCCCCCAAGTTCTCTTGAATTTGGCACACTGCTATACGTCTGTGTAGGTATAACAGGAGGTCGCTTTTTTTTGACAACTTTTTTTTGCGGCGCAAAAACATCGGGATACGATTCTTGAATTTCTTCTCTACGGTTCTCAGCCCGCTTTGTCAGAAATTGTACAATCGACCCGACTATTGCAAATAATATTAAAAATATTAATTGTTCCATTAGCTAATATCATCTTCCTCTATATCGCCCAGTGAAGAACGCATACTGGTATCTGCTTTGAGATTTTCAATTCTGTAATAATCAAGTACACCGAGAGAACCATCACGAAATGCATCTGACATTGCCAGGGGCACCTGTGCCTGCGCTTCGACAACTTTTGCACGCATCTTCTGAACTTCAGCGATCATTTCCTGCTCCAAGGCGACTGCTGCTGCACGACGCTCTTCGGCTTTGGCCTGAGCGACACGTTTATCCGCTTCTGCTTGTTCTATTTGTAGACGGGCACCAATATTTTCACCGATATCTACATCGGCAATATCAATCGAAATAATTTCAAAAGCGGTATTGGCATCGAGTCCTTTAGCCAAAACGCGAGATGAAATAAGATCGGGATTTTCCAAAACGTTTTTATGTGATTCTTCACTACCAACGCTGGTAACAATACCTTCGCCTACACGGGCGATAATCGTTTCTTCAGTTGCACCACCAATGAGTCGTTTCAAATTGGCACGGACAGTTACACGTGCTTTACAGCGCAACTGAATACCATCTTTCGCCACGGCATCGATAGTTGAACGGCCTTTTGTCGGGTCCGGACAATCGATTACACGCGGATTTACACTGGTTTGTACAGCGTCTAGAACATTTCGACCGGCCAGGTCAATCGCTGTTGCTTGTTTAAATGACAGGTCCAGATCTGCCCGACTGGCAGCAATTAATGCATCCACAACCGCCAGCACATTTCCCTGGGCCAGATAATGTGCTTCCAGTTCGTCCGTGGAGATATCGTCCAGGCCCCCTTTCTTTACACGTATCAATGCTTCAACAATTAACAGGGGGCTAACCTTTCTGAGTCTCATACCAATTAAATTTAGAACTGTCACCCGACAACCTGACATATAAGCGCGTATCCATGTGGTAAAGAAGTATAAAAACGGGAGCGATCCCAGCAATACGACAATAATAAGAAATATTGCAATAAAAATTTGATATTTTGGTTCCATATTTTTTTT
>JABSQK010000546.1 GCA_013215875.1 Lentisphaeria bacterium | reverse complement strand
TTTACGGTATTCAAATTATATACAAAAGCACAGCCGTTTTTTGTAAAGTGAAAATAGACAAGGAGCAAAAGTGTAGAAATGGAGTTATATGACTAACTATAAAGCGAAAATGTGTTTTTCACACAGGCTCGGCTCGGGTGCCTCAATACATTCGCTGCTACTAATTCATTCTGTTCTGGACATGCCGCATACTGTGAATAGTATTGACACTTATTAAATAGGATTTTATTTTGGCTGATGTAATTATTATTGGGGCAGGGGCTGCCGGATTATTTTGTGCCGCAGAAGCTGCGAGACGAGGGCGCTCTGTTGTTGTTTTGGAGCGTGAAAAAAAGCCCGGCAAGAAAATAATCATTTCCGGGGGTGGGCGCTGCAATTTTACAAACTATGATGCAGGTGCTTCTGCTTTTATTTCTGAGAATCCACACTTTTGCAAGTCTGCCCTGAGTCGCTATACACAATATGATTTCATAGACCTGGTGGAAAAACATGGTATTGCATTCCATGAAAAAAAATTGGGGCAATTATTTTGCGACAACTTATCTCGCGAAATTCTCGATATGCTTTTGGCAGAATGTAAGGATGCTGGTGTTGAGATTATCCTGCAATGCGGTGTTGATAAAATAAAGAAGACAAATGATGGTTTCGAGGTATTTACAAATCAGGGTCGCTACCATCCTGAAGCTGTGGTCATTGCTAGTGGTGGCTTGTCTATACCCAAGGCTGGTGCCAGCGGTTTTGGCTATGAGATTGCGCAACAATTCGGCCATCGCATTGTGCCAACAGATGCGGGACTTGTACCATTTCTATGGAAAGAAAGCGACAAACACCTCTATGAGTCGCTACCGGGAATTTCACTCGATTGCCGGATCAGCACTGCGGATATGAGCTTCGAAGAAAGCCTGCTCTTTACCCATAAGGGCTTGAGTGGTCCTGCTGTATTACAGATTTCTAGTTACTGGAAAGAGGGCGAAGCGGTCGTCATCGATCTACTCCCGGAACTGGACGATAATTTTATTGAAAAGTTTCGCCGCGAGGATGGTTCCAAAAAATTAAAATCACTGCTCACCTATCATTTACCCAAACGCTTAATCGATACACTGGTTAAACATTGGGCAATTCCGGATTGCCCAGTTGCCCAACTAAATGCGGAGCAATTATCGGAACTACAGACGCAGTTTAAATCCTGGCAGCATGTACCGGGAGGAACAGAAGGCTATCGTACTGCGGAGGTAACAACTGGCGGTGTGGATACTGCTGAACTTTCGTCGAAGACCATGGAATCGAAACAATGTGCCGGGCTTTATTTTATCGGCGAAGTTGTAGATGTTACAGGTTGGCTCGGCGGCTATAACTTTCAGTGGGCATGGTCCAGCGCCTGGTGTGCAGGACAAGTTGTCTAGAGATCCGGAATTTAATGATATTGAGGCATTTAGGCCTATAGTATGAGCTGCTTTTCCCCATGGAATTTTACACGAAAAACAATGTGAATGAGTTGGAAAATAGGGATTATTCCTACAGCTTATAATTGCCTCAATAACCAGAAGAATAAAGAGAGTTTTTTATTGAATGCCCTGGAAATATTGGATGAAGTCACATCCTACCCTGTGTCGGAACGCGAGGAAACGATCCTCAGGCTCTGCCATGGGGATAAATTACTCGAAACCACAGTCAGGGGAAAGCTTGAAGAATCAGATAAATTAACAGAAACAGTATTTGCCGAGACGATTGTTCAAGAACGCAAGGCCACCTATGGGCATTACCAGATTCTAAACCAAATCGGTGAAGGTGGCATGGGTGTGGTCTACCGCGCAAAAGATACCAAACTTAAGCGCACAGTGGCATTAAAATTCCTTTCACCTGTATTGTGCCAGAGCGAGAAATCCCGCCGGCGCTTTACCGTGGAAGCACAGGCAATTTCGAAAATTGCCCACCCAAATGTATGTGCCATTTTTGACATCAACGAAACCGAAGATGGGCAGCTTTACTTTGCCATGCCCTATTACGAAGGCGATGACCTTAAACGCCTTTTTGAGAAAGGTGAAATCTGTTTGGCCAAGGCGATTGAACTTACAATTCAGATCTGCCAGGCGATTGCTGCCGCACATGAGCAAGATGTCATTCACCGGGATATAAAGCCAGCCAATGTTCATATTACTAAGAACGGCATAGCAAAAGTTATCGATTTTGGTCTTGCTAAAATGCCGGATATAGAATTAACTCAGACAGGACAGGTACTGGGTACCACCATTTATATGTCACCAGAACAACTGAATGCGGTGCCATTAGACCACCGCACCGATATCTGGTCACTGGGGGTGCTTTTTTACGAACTTCTTTCTGGAAAGAGGCCGTTCAATGGCAAAACAGTTTTGTCAGTTTCTCAAAAAATCATGAAATGTTCACCTGTAGCATTATCTCAAAAACTGGAAAATACCCCGGAAATTCTTGATAAAATTATTTCTAAAACACTGAGACTGGACCCAAATGACCGCTATGCTACAGTGAATGAAATGATTGAAGACTTAGAGAAACTAGAAAAAGAAATCGGTACCGATTTTAAAAGGATAGAAAACTCCATGGCGACAGAGCAAGATGACGAGGATGAATTTCGCAGCAAAATTGAGATGGAGCTGGAAAAGGAAATTGAAGCAAAGCTAGCGGGGGAGAACTCCGATGAAAAACCTGACAAGAAGCCTGCGGATACGGCAACGACAATTGACGCTCCTAAAAAGGAATCATCAGCGAAAAAGAAGTCTACGGAAACGGTGACTGCAACTGACACTCCAAAAGAGGAGAGCTCAGAGGAAAAGCAGTCTGCGCAAACTACGACAAGTGACGCTCCAAAAAAGGCACCATCAGGTTCTAAGAAGAAAATAGGCATCGCAGCAGTTATCATTATTGCAGTAGTCATAGCATTTGTTTTCTTTCCCAAAGACGGCTCAGGGGGATTTTCATTGGGTGCCAAGGGCGCTGTGACAAAAGATTCCATTCGTTTAGGAATGACCGCTGCTTTCTCCGGGCCTTCAAAGGAATTAGGCCATTCAATGAAGATTGGCATCGAAACCAGACTCAATGAAATAAATGATGCGGGAGGTATTCACGGAAGAAAAATTTCACTGCTGCCATTAGATGATGGCTATGAACCGGAGAAAGCCCTGAAAAACATAAAACTGTTGCTCTCAAAAAATACTAGCAAAAGTGTATTTGCTCTTATTGGAAACGTCGGAACACCAACTGCAAAAGTAATACTTCCGGAAACGAACAAGAATAAAATGCTGCTCTTTGGTACATTCTCAGGTGCGAAACTTTTACGCAATGACCCATCGGATAAATATGTCTTTAATTATCGCGCAAGTTATACCAATGAAACGGAAGCATTGGTCAGATATTTCGTAGATGTGAATAATCTCAAAGCAAATAAGATTGCAGTATTTTATCAAGATGACAGTTATGGAAAAGATGGCTTTGAAGGAATAAAAAGAGCCTTGCATGAACGTGGTGTGGTTCACGACGGTGAAATAAAATCGGCGACCTATAAGCGCAATACCATCGATGTAGATGAAGCGGTAAAACATTTAATCGAAGTAAAAGAATCAATCGATGCCATCATCATCATTGGCTCTTATAAAGCGAGTGCACTGTTTACCAAAAAAATGAGAAGAGAATTTTACATTGGTAAGATAGCCAATGTTTCCTTTGTGGGCAGTAAGGCATTAGCAAGCGAATTTAAATTGCTGGGAAAAGAATTTGGGGAAGGTATTATTGTTTCACAAGTGGTCCCTTATTATGATTCCGAATCGGAAGGGGTGATTAAATACCGCGAGGCTCTGGAAAAATATCACCCGAATGAAAAACCAAATTTTGTCTCTCTTGAGGGATATATTATCGCCAGTATTTTCTGTGAAGCATTGCAGATAAATGGCCCCGAGTTAACGACAGAATCCTTAATCAAAGCCTTATATGAAATTGATAACCTGGACCTTGGCATTGGACCTACCATCTCGTTTACCAAGTCGAATCACCAGGCCAGTCGCTATGTATGGGGGGCCCGCTTGAATGCAAAAGGTGACTATGAGCATATTCAATTTCCGAGGTTAAGGTAAAAGCGATTAGCAGACAGATATGCAGCGACAGAAAACCCTTGAACAATTAAAGCAGAATCCCGAGCTCTCGGTGCTAG
>JABSQK010000545.1 GCA_013215875.1 Lentisphaeria bacterium | reverse complement strand
GTTTAAGTAGCTCAGGGCTTAGTACTTTGGGTGATGGTTTAGTCGATTTTTCTTCAAGGGCATCAACAACGGTATCGACCAAGATTCTCCCTTGTTCCCCATAGGGTTGTTGAATCGTTGTGAGTGATGGGCTTGACATATGGGCTAAGTCGGTACCGTCATAGCCAACCACTTTTATGTCATCGGGGCAATGCAATTTGAGCTCGTACATGGCACGAAATACACCCATGGCGATTGAATCTCCAATGGCAAAGATACCCTTGGGGATTTTATTGGACTTATTCCATTTTAGTACAGTTTTGTAACCAAACTCAAATCCTCTCTGAGATTCATTCTTGGCGCTTGCTAATTGAATTCTAGTTTTGGATTTACGTTGTATTGCTTTGCAACCATCTATACGTAATTTTGTGTAATCACGGTCGGTATTGCCTGCAATCACACCTATGTTGTCACAACCACAATCGACTAAATGTTGGTATCCCATTTTTCCACCCAAAAAATCATCAACATCAACAGAGGGTAGTTGTTGGCTTTGCCCAACGTTGCCTATCATTGAAAACGGTTTACCGCTAAACATCTTTTTTACATTTTTTTTTAGATAATCATTTTCATAAGATCGAAAAATGAAACCATCTGCAATAGTTAACTTAAAGCGCTCAATAAACCTATTATCGACCATTTCTGTTTGTGGAATATTGAAAAGCATGATGCTATAGCCACGCTCTCGAGCGGAGGATTCTATAGCTCGAATAACTTGATTGGTGGCAAAATCTGTGAGTCCTTCCGACACAAATCCTATGATGTCAGATTTTCTCGTTTTTAGCATCTGGCCCCATATGCTGGGTGTGTAGTTTAGGGTTTCTGCAGCTTTCAAAACTTTCTTTATTGTAGAATCAGAGATACGATATTCTTTAGCTGTCCCATTCATAACCCAGGAAACAACACCAGCAGATACACCAGCTTTTTTTGCAACGTCGTCTCGGGTAATAGTCTGTTTTAGTGGTGGCATTGTTAACTCCTAAATTAATTATAATATAGGAATATCATGTCATTTCAAGGGACAGTGATGAGTGAGCATGTATTATATCAATTAAATATATAAACTTAGGGGATCTACCAATTGGAGGAAAACGACCTCGGCTACCAGTGTTATTTAACTGTGCCAATATTTCTAGGGTATAGGATATATACGGAAGATGAGTGGTGATATTAAGTATTTATGGCGAATAAAAATTTAATAATCAAACTGCACACAATTTAATATCTTGACAAGTGCTTTTCATGAATTAGGCTATCACGTGTTAGCTGTTTAATTTATTGAATGTCTTAGATACTGGATGGATCCATTGGAGAAAAACGTGACTAAGGAAAAACAATTGTCCATTTTAGGGTACATTATGCATTTGACCCACTATGATCCCGTATGGATAGATCGAAAAAAATCTGAAACACCTTTCGATTTAGATATGGCCTACGAAGCTTTAGATCTTATGGCAGCCGGTGGTCTCAACACCCTAGGAATAGATATAGAAGATGGTGTTAGGTTTTCTACCCATCCGGAATTGACACGTCATTATTCGTCATCCATGGATATCTTGGCTAAGTTGGTTGAGCGCGGAAGAAGTCTTGGTTTTGAGATTATTCCAAAATTTAATTTTTCAAAGAGTGCTCATCATCAACATGACCTTTGGTTGAGTCCACATCATGTTTTAGATGATACGTCAGACTATTTCGATATTGCCTTTGAGGTTATTGATGAAGCTTTAGATATTTGTAAGCCTGAGCGTTTTTTACATGTATGTATGGATGAAGATACTCACCGATCAGATAGGGCGTATACTGAGGCTATCTTCGAACTTCACCGCCGTTGCAAAAATCGTAATTTGAAATCTATTGTCTGGAACGATTCGACCTGTCTTAGTACTCATATGCTAGAATGTACACAAAAAACTATTTATGCTGAAGATCATATTCCTAAGGA
Source organism: Lentisphaeria bacterium (assembly GCA_013215875.1). Lineage (GTDB taxonomy): Bacteria > Verrucomicrobiota > Lentisphaeria > JABSQK01 > JABSQK01 > JABSQK01. Next base: position 2,831 of record JABSQK010000545.1, on the reverse strand, counting down.
TGTTGTTCAAATTCCTTGGACTTATGGAGCTGTCACATTTAGCAACGTGGAGCGCATCAAACAAATCATTGCCAAAGGTTTTGAAACTTGGATTGCCCCCGGATCTTCACCTGGGTATGTAGCTCGTTGGCGCAAGATAGCGTTAGAAATAGGAATGAAAGGTATGATACTCACCGCCTGGCAGCCGATGAATCGAAAGTATCAAGATTCCATTCTAAATGGTCTGAAAAACCTAGCACCCCTTTATAGCGGACAACAGGAGGTGGATCCTTCTCCAATGGAAGATGATCGGTCCTCGGTTCATATAGACATGAAAATTGGCGATAGCCAAGGCTACGATGGTCTCATCACAGCCCCCAATACGTTGACAGATGAACGCCTAGAGGAATCATTTGTTTTACCACCCAACGTTTACATTCGGAATTGGATGCTGTTAGGCCCTTTTTTCTTTGATCCCGCACATTACGAAGGAGACGAACAACAAACTGTTATCGATGAAGAGGTTTTTGTAGGCGGTAAACCTGAATTGTTAAATTCAGGCAACGAGGGTGATGAAATATTTGGTTGTACATGGAAACCCTACCAAGCTCAAAAAACATGCAAAGAACAACAGTGGCTAGACCTTAACCAATTTTATGATGGTGATGATTATTCTGTCGTATATTTGCAGGCCCATATTTATGCACCAAGAAATATAAGTGAGGCTAACTTATACTATGGGTCCGATGACTATGCTCGGGTTTGGTTAAATGGCAAAGAAATTGGTCGTTATAATAAATGCACACGTGCCTGCGCTCAAGATGCGGATCATGTGAGCGGAATCAATTTTCATAAGGGTTGGAATGTCATCACGTTTAAATGCATCAAAATCGTAGCTGGCTGGAGTATGATGTTGCGAATCGCCGATGAAGAGAACAATGCTATTCTTGTGGAATCGCCCAATATGGATGGGTAGATGTGAGAAAAATTCTGCCAGTATCAGGTATGTGCGGTATCGCGAGCATCATTGATGAAAGGGATACGTCCAAAGGTGAATCGGTTTACAAATTATTTTTCACAGGTGTTACTTTCTCAATGAATTATACATTACTATTTCTGTTCTTTGGAATCATTCAGCTAAGTCACGCACAGGAATTAGTGACAACGAGTGCTGAGCGTCTGGCCGGTTCTGTATCATTATTGAAGGGGCAATTAAAGATCGGGAAAAAATCGGTGTCCATTAAGGCCTGTCATTCCGTAATTTTCAATCCTATCTTTTCTGGCAAGAAAGAGAATTTTCATTATATATTTTTAACTGATGGCAGCATCGTATCCGGGCATACATCTGGTTTTAGTCGGACTAAAGGGGCGATTGATTTTACAACTTTGTTGGGTGAAAAACTGTCATTCCCATTATCTGCTATTCATTCTATTCTTTATGCGGGATCTGCTAAGATACCCGACTATAAGCAGAATGGCTTGCATGTTCGCCTGAAGAATAAACAGGCAATAAAAGCTACGATTGATTATATGACACCGATGCTCATTGGCCTAAGGGAAGGCAAAACTAAGCATCGCCTAAAGAAGGATCGCATTTCACGTATCGACAATGTTGGCGTGCAAATAAAGGTGAGACCGCAAGATGATTTACTAATCAGCCGTTACGGTGATCGCCTCTATGGTTCGATTGAAACGATTACTGCTAAGACTGTTTTATTTCGATTTAACAAACAGGCACTTGAGCTTCCACTATCTGTAGTGTCACGAATTGAATTTGGCAATGCCTCACGCGTCTCTTTGACTGAGATAAAGCCATCCAGTCATACGAACACAGCATTTTTGGATCGTATTCATGCAACGGTGTATAATAAGACATTGTTTGGTTTTCAGTTGTCCTTGGGCCGGTGCTATTATAACAGGGGGATTGCCGCACAATCTAAAACCGTACTGAGTTATTCCTTAAACAGCGCTTATAAACTTTTCAGTTTTACTGTGGGCTTAGATGGCAGAGCTGGTCATGCTCAAGTGATTATCAAGGGAGATAATGCTGTTCTGTTTGATGAACCTGTAAGGCCCGACTTATTTAAATCGATTCAGCTGCCTCTGAACGGCGTTCGGATACTGCAGGTGATCGTCGATTATGGAAAATTTGGGTCGGGTGGCGATTATGTATTGCTCACAGAACCTATACTGATAAAGAAATGAAACTTATGAAAAAGAACAGTCTCAAACAGCAGTTGATAATTTTACTTTATGCGCTATTTCTTTGTGGCCAGGCCGGGCCGGCTTTTGCTGGTGATATTGGAGACTGGTTGCATCGTGTTGCACAGGCCCACCCAGATATTGGCATGAGCCTTGTCAGTAGGAAAGTCGACAAAAAATCGAATCTCGCTTATCACAGTTCATTGCAGGTTTGCGGGCCTGTTATGTTTACATCTTTGCCGGATAAGCTTGAATTGGCTAATAAGACTCTGGTATACGAAAAGCAGTCATATAATTTTCGCAAGAAAGCAGCGACCGAAACTGGTGAAATGGCCTTTCGCTGGCGTATGAAAATAAAGAAAAAAGATCTCTACTTTATACAATACAAGTTTAATAATAGCAGGGCACTGTATCTCAATGGCCAGCGTTTAATAAGAACTGATGCTGGCATGTATATGCTGCCGGGAACATTTGAAAAGAGCTGTTTAATTGATGCAGGAATTATTGATGTGCTACTCATTTTAAACGATCCTAAGGGTCCTGTAAATCCTCCATTGCTATATTCGATTACAGTGATGAAAGCAGTGGGTCTTGAAAAGTTGCCGGATACTTACAGGCAAAAGACTTACGCATCTAGAATGTTATGGCGT
>JABSQK010000544.1 GCA_013215875.1 Lentisphaeria bacterium | reverse complement strand
GTTGAACAAATGCGCTTACAGCGCAAACTACCTTCCGGTACTTCCCTAAGCCCCCTTGGAATAGATCTTTTACAGTCTTGCGTGATTTATGCGACCTCCTTTCTATTGCTCAAAAAAAGGAGAATGCAATGGAAAAAACACTACTAAGAATGGATGAAGACATGCAACTAGCAGGTCTAAGTGAAAGTACTCGTAAAAGCTACCTTGCTGCTGCAAGGCAGTTACAAAATTACTTTGAGAGGCCAGCTGGTGATCTGAGTGAGGCCGATCTAAAAAAGTTCCTTCTGCATCTTAAGAACGATAAGAAGTATGCCTACAATACTTTGAATCTACGGTATAATTCGATTCGTTTTTTATTTAACCGCAGTCTGAATCGCGATTTTAAGTTCTTCGGTTTTCTCAAGATTCCTAAAATCGTGGCACTTCCTGTGATTCTGTCTGAGGAAGAAATTTGGCTCTCTATTGGTGCTGTACACAAACCGATATATAAAATGATGTTGAAGGTTATTTATGTTTGCGGATTACGTAGAAAGGAAGTGATAAATTTACGAGCAGAGAATATCGATAGATCGCGAATGATATTAGAGATTCGCCAGAGTAAAGGAAACAAGGATCGCTATCTACCTTTATCCAATGCCTTGCTTAAAGACCTTGAATATTACTGGAAGCATGATCGACCTAAGGTCTGTGGTACATATTTTTTCCCGCGTGAACATTATTGGAAAGAGTTTAAAGGTGAGCCAATCAGTGGGGAGTCCTTGCTTAGGGCTTATAAAATAGTGGTCGCTGAATGTGGTATTAGCAAGCAAGTGACCTTGCATAGTCTACGGCATAGTTTTGCAACTCATCTTCTTGAGCATGGTTGTTCCCTAAAATCGATTAAGGAGCTACTTGGGCACACGGATATTAAGACCACTACGCTCTACACGCACCTGACTGAAAGGAGTGAGGATCATGTACGAAAAACGATGGAGCTGTTGATGTCGGGTTTCTAGCAAAGTAATCGTGTCATTACTTAAAGAAGCGTTTGAGCGCTTCGCACCAGACTACCTTGAGCGTTATGGGCAATCGATGCTGCCATCACATCGTCGCTGTTTGACAGATATTTCATCCTGCCAGACAGATGCTTTAGATGGCAGTTTGCACGTTTGCCAATCATGCGGGCATGAGCACTATACGTTTCATTCCTGTGGTAATCGCTCGTGTATTAAATGTCATCATTTGCGCACAGATAAGTGGTTGGATAAACAACAGGACAATATTTTACCAACAAGACACTTTCATTACATCGTCACATTGCCTTCTGAACTACGGCCTATTATGTGTAGTAATCAAAAGAAAAGCTACAAGATTTTAATGACGAGTGCCTTTGATGCATTGCAGAAACTTGCAAGCGACCCCAAACATCTTGGCGGCAAGATTGGCGCGATTGCCGTGTTGCATACTTGGAGTCGGGCAATGATAGACCACCCGCATGTGCATATGATGATCCCTGCTGGTGCATACAATAAGGATGATGACACATGGATTCGTGGGAGAGAAAAATTCCTTGTCCCTATCGATGCCTTGAAAAGTATCTTCCGGGCAATCTTTATGAAGCGCATGCGAAAGGCATTGCCCAAGCAGATCTTTCCCCAAGCAATCTGGAAGAAGAAGTGGAGTATTCATATTAACACCTTCGATAGCAAAGTTGAAAACTTGTTAAACTATCTGGGGCGCTATGTCTATCGCATTGCGATAACAGAGAACCGTGTTCTCGCTGTTTCACAAACAACGGTCACTATAAATCATAATGGTGAGGCACTACATTTAAGGGGTGAGGAATTTATTCGTCGCTACCTGCAACATGTTTTACCAAAAGGTTTTCACAAGGTACGCTATTTTGGAATCATGCATTCAGCCCATAAACAAACGCGTAATCGTATCAAACTATTACTGATGAATGAGGTGATCATTCCCGATCGTCCAGTTAAGAAGAAAAGCACTCGTTGCTTAAAATGTTCATCGACTTTAATTTTGAGCATCTCTGTATTAGCCCCACGAAATTTTAATTGCCAGGCATCGGTGCATCCTCCATGATAGATAAAATAAGAAACAGTCATATTTTTGAAAACGGTCTCTGCATCCGAGGTATGTCTATTCTCTCAGAGGTTTATTTACACATAAAAAGAATAAAAGCAGCCTTCTTGCACCTGGCAAAGTTTTACTCTCCAGCTTGCCTTTACCGTCGGTACCCGTTAGAGTTATCTATATAACAAACAAAAACGGGTGGAAAATACTATGTTCAAAAAGCGATTCGTTCAACATGGCATTTCTGGGCGGCAAGCGCCCGAAAAACCTTAATTCGTTCTGTATGGGGAAT
>JABSQK010000543.1 GCA_013215875.1 Lentisphaeria bacterium | reverse complement strand
TTTGTTGAGTCATAGAGAACAGAGATACTTTTCTTGCGCCGTCTCGGCCTCAAATCATCTGCTAGGTCCTGTAGTGACTGTTGGCGATCATTGGGGTCCTTGGCCATCATTTGCTCAATTACTTTGCTAACTTTAGTAGGAACATCTTCCGAGCGTTGCTCGGGCGGTACCAGTTCAGCATCTAAATGCATGCGGGCCGTGTTTATTAGTGTGTCTCCAACAAATGGGAATTCCCCTGTAGTCATGTGGTAGAGTGTCGCTCCCAGGCAGTAGATATCACTGCGGAAGTCTAACGGCTCTCCTAAAAGCGCTTCTGGCGATATGTAGTGCGGGCTTCCTTCAATCGTATCGCCGGATTCAGAGAGGGCGCTGGCGGACATGGCGAGCCCCAGGTCTGCCAATTTAACAGCGCCGTCTTCTCGAATGATGATATTGTCCGGTTTTACATCGCGATGGACCAATTCGGCTTCGGTCCAGGCATGGTTCAGAGCGATGGTCACCTTGCGGGCCACCATAAGCGACCAATCCAGCTCAGGCTTTCCGGTTTTTTCCAGAATTTCTTTTACAGATGCACCCATAACCAGCTCCATAGCAAAATAATAGAAACCTTGCTCTTCGCCGACGGAATAGATTTGCACGATTCCCGGATGATTTAGTTTGGCTGCAACCTGGGCTTCGCGCACAAAGCCTTCTACTTGCTCGATATTGAGAGCCAACTCAGGATGGAGAATTTTTAATGCTACCTCGCGGTTTAGGGAAATCTGTCTGGCCAGGTAGACAGTCGCCATGCCACCACTGCCAATTTCAGCATCAATCTCGAAATCACCAAGCACCATGCCTTTGCCCAGTGGGCCATCCGCAATAGTGACGACTTCTGAACAATTTGGGCACTGTACATCTTCCGAAAACTGCTCTTCACTTACCATCAAAGATTGATGGCAATATGGACATTTCATTACCAAAGTATTTTCCTTTCAAAAATACACCAGCCCAGTACGTATATTTTAGGAAGATTTAGCCTGAAAATCAAGAGTTATGATACATATAAAACTTGCATTTCAGATAGCTCTCAATTCGTATTTACTGCATAAACTGGGCCACGTTAATCTGGGAGTCTTTAGGGAAGGTAACATTTGTGTTGCGGAATGAGTATTTACTGGAAACAGTTGATCAGTAGGTCGGGCTCTCCGAGCGCGATAGTAAATTTATAATGACCACGCTCGGAGAGCCCGGCCTACTGACAAGTAGCTACCAGTCGTCTATCCAGCTCGCTCCATGCAGTAGCTGCCAGTCGCCGAATGGCAGACTCATAATTTAATTCCTGTCAAAGACAGTTCCTGAATAAATGAATGTTAATCGGGCCAAATTAAACCTGTCGGCGACAAGTTTCTACTTCTGCAAGCTTATTCGAGGCTGAGCGGAAAGAAGGATCCTTCTGGAACAAAATCGATATCAGCCCACTGTAATTTTTCATTCCCCACAACTTTTGCAGATTTCAATAAAAAATAAGCAGCACTTTTTCTCTGTTGAAAGTGAACCCGGATATAATAGGTTTTATTTTTTTTCAGGTCGGTATTTATTTTTATCGGAACGTCAGAGGCATGAAGCTGATAAATTACTGATTTTTCATTGAGAAAAAAATGTGATCCATCGTCGCTCTTTAATTGAAATTGATACCTGACATCTTCTGGCATGATCAGCAAGCCCTCATAGATCACCGAAAAGTATTCCTTGGCAGAAAAATCTTTTAATTTTAAATTTAATTGCTTCTCAATTTTCATCGTTGGCGACCCCTTGAATTCCTGCCCCTTATAATACAGCGCATTTAAGCCGTTCTTGCCAGACTCAACTCTAAAGGATAGGCTTGCAGGCTC
>JABSQK010000542.1 GCA_013215875.1 Lentisphaeria bacterium | reverse complement strand
TTTTTCATCTTGTCGATGAATGACAGTCGCATTACCATAGAGTCTAAGAATTAGAGTTTGTTCAGCGAATGAACAAAACATTATCGTCATGCGTTCGTTTTCTAGAACATGCGCAGCGGTTTCATTGCCACTGCCTGTGAGATTGAGCCAGACGACCGTGCTTTCATCGATAATCCTAAAACTATCCAGACCTTTTGGTGAGACATTCACAAAACCTTCCGCCCCTGCAGTGCCCGTAAAAAAAAGGTGTTGTTTCTCAATAAAATCGATATGTTTTGTTTCGAGATTTGGAAATTTAGCGCCCATTTAATTCTCCTTTGATTACTTTTTTATACGGGTAAAAATGGTAATTTCCCCATCCAGTTCTTTAATTTTAAACATATTTTTCTTCAATAGCAATATTGGGTTTACATCCAATGGACCGGGGGTAACAGGAATCGTCGTCCAAACAATGCTTTTATCTTTAAGATACCATTTTCCTTTTATACTCGTATGAGGATTAAAAACCCAGGTACCATCAGCTTTCATAATAACATTGCACCGGGGTTTGGTGGCATACCATTCGCCAATAAAATCCTTTATTTCATAGATGCCAACAGTAGCGAGGATAATACCCACACTATTGGCAATCTCCGGGTCCTCATGATCTTGATGCTTTTTTAGAAATTCAACAACTATTTCACCCATGGCTATCAGGTCTTTACGGGCTTTTCTTCGATCAGCAGCTTTATCTGCACCAAGTAAAGCAAAGAGCGATTCCATTTTTTTCTGGTCGGCTGCAGTAACTTTCTTTGTTGTTTCTTTGGCTTTATTTTCCTGTGCATAAGATACCGTCAGCGATAGAAGTAAAAAAAGTGTGAGACTAATTTTCATCATCTGAAGCATCTGTCTCCTCAAGTTCTTCTTTTGAGGCTTTTACATCTATACCGAGTTTATCGGCGCGCTTTTCCCAGAGTTGTCTGGCATAGAGCTGCATGTCTTCTACTTTATCAAATTCATCGACGATCTCCATACCCAGGAGTGTTTCAATAAGGTCTTCAAGTGTAAGCAGGCCGACGGTTTCACCATATTCGCCGACAACAATGGCGATATGTTCACGGTCCTTCAAGAGTTGTTCGAGCAGTGGCGTGAGTGTCTGACTCCTTCTCACTGTAGGAATCTTACGCACAATTGATTCGAGATTGCTTTCACCATGGCATTCTGCTTTGTGCAAGAGTAAATCTGTGCGTAAGACAAAGCCGTTAATATCATCGAGATCATTCCCATAAATGGGTATGCGAGAAAAATGCTTATCGGCAGTTTCGATGGCAGTGGCAATGCTGATCTCTGCTTTGAGTGCACTGATGACAATGCGTGGTGTCATAATATCTGCTGCGGTCATGGTTTCGAAGCGAAAGAGGTTTTTGAGTATGCGGGATTCGCCTTCGTCTATTTCGCCGCTTCTCTCCCCTACCCCTGCCATGGCAATAAATTCGTCCCTGCTAAAGGTGTGAGCATGTGAACCACCAATGAGTCGAGTGATTAATTTTGAGAACCACAGAAAGCCGGTATATTTAATCATCGTTGAAATAGTCAATATAAACAACGCACTAATCGATGTCAGTGAGCGCCAGTAAACAGCTCCGATTGTTTTGGGAATAATTTCTGAACAAATAAGAATAAGTAATACCATGACACAAGTAAAGTAGCCAACCAATTCACTACCAAATACGTTTGTCGCTTCAGTACCTGAGAAAATGGCACCGACTGTATGGGCAATGGTATTTACAGTAAGAATCGCTGCCAGTGAGTTATCTAAATCATCTACCTTGAGGCGCTTGAGTTTTTCAGCGAGCTTTGGCTTCTTTTCCTTAAGACCTTCTATATAGGAAGGCGTAATACTAAGTAATACGGCCTCAGCAACCGAACAGAGAAATGAAGAAACGAGTGCGAGCAATACCCAGAATACCAGCATGATGACATTCTTACTCGTATAGTCTGCTGCTACCGTATCGCCTGATGGCATTCCTACAGCATAGACCGATACTGAAAAGATAAGTGTGATAAAAATAATGCTTCGAAATTTAATGAGTGACTCCAGTCTGCTTATTTATTTAATTTGCGGTCGAGTGTTGCGCGTGAAATACCAAGTGCCAAGGCAGTCTTGGACTTATGACTATTAAAATGCTCCATCGTAGCCAGAACATGCCGTTTCACTGCGCGTTCCAAATTGAAATCATCCTCGAGGGATTCGTTTTCACTCAATTCACTGCTCTCTAAGTCACCATCATATGTCTCTTCATCTTCAAAATCATCAAAGACGACCGTATCATTTTTAATGAGTTCCGAGTTGGTAAATAATACTGCCGTTTGAATGACCCGATGTAGTTCGCGCAAATTCCCAGGCCATTTATAGCTCAAAAGTTTTTGATAGGCTTCCGGCTCGATACTCTGTATATCTTTGTCTGCTTCCATGCTGCAGTTTTTAATTTCCATGGCAATTAATACGGGCAAATCTTCTGGGCGTTTGCGAAGTGGCGGTATTAATAAGGTGATACCATTTAATCGGTGGTAGAGATCTTCGCGAAAAATGCCATCTGCCATCATGCGTTTAAGCGATCGATTGGTAGCGGAGATAATCCGCACATCTGCAAAGCACATTTGTTCAGAACCGAGGCGTTCAAACTCGCCATATTCAATAGCTCTCAAAACTTTCGCCTGGGCATTTAGACTCATATCGGCAATTTCATCGAAAAATAATGTGCCACTGTCGGCAGATTCAAATTTACCTTTCATGGATTGTGTGGCACCCGTAAAGGCGCCTTTTTCATGGCCAAACAACTGACTTTCGAGCAGTGTCTCACTCATGGCCGATGCATTAAAAGAAATGAAGGATTCTTCATCGCGCAGTGATGAATTGTGTATCGCCTGAGCAAGCAGTGTTTTACCCGTACCTGATTCACCCAATAAGAGTATCGGCAAGTTGGACTTGGCGGCTTCTCTGGCAAGCAAGAGACAACGCTGCATGGCAGGATTATCACTCGATAATTGATCTAACTCGAACTCAATAATTTTTGGCATTAAATATGTGTCTGTCGTTTAACAAGGTGATAATAGAGTCCCTTGCGTGCCAGGAGTTCAGAATGATTCCCCTGCTCAACAAGTTCCCCTGTATCGATCACCAGTATTTTATCTACTTTCTTTAATATATTAACATTATCTGTAGAAATAAACAGACTGCTTTTCTTAAAATTCTTACTTATATTATTGAAGATCAACTCTTCAGTTTCAAGATCGAAGTTATTTGTCGCTTCATCGAGAACAATAATTGAGGGTTCGTTGTATATTGCCCTGGCGATGAGGATATGGTGCAATAAGTGTGGATTTAACTTAAAGGCATTATCATCGATAATCGTCTCGTAACCATTATCCAATGCCATAATCTGTTCATGGCAATTGGAAATTTTTGCAGCGCGTATAATGCTCTCTGAGTCTGGTTTATTATCCCCAAAGGCAATATTGCTGGCAATATCTGCTTTAAATATATGCGACTCGTGAGAAACATATGAAATATATTTTCTCAGTTGCTGTACATCTATTTCATTTACCGGGACATCATCATACAAGACCGATCCCTGTTCGGGAGGCAGCAATGCGGCAATCATTTTACTCAGGGTGGATTTACCGGATGCACCCCGGCCGATACAGGCAACCCTCTGTCCAGGAAAGATATGCAGGTTTACATTTCGAATGGTCATCAGAGGACTGTAATTCCCATAGGTAACATTACGTAATTCAATTTTCCCCTGCAGGCTTTCCACCTTAACAGATGACGTATGATGCTCCTGCTCAGAGCGAGACTCGAGGATGTCATTTAATTTCATAAGAACAAGAGAAACCGAATGATAGTCTGTCCATAGTCGAATGACAGTCATAACAGGTGCGTAGAGCAGTGCGAGCAATATAATAAATGCAATAAAACTACCCGTCGTAATTTGCTGTTCGATAGTCATGCGCACACCAAGCCACATGAAAATGATACTGGCAAGCATCCAAATTGCCTGAACAGTACCTTCGAATGTAGAAATATTGAATTGGCTTCGCACTTGCTCACGGGTGATGTCCTGAAATTTATCGAGGATTTTTTTACGGAAATAGCCCTCTGCAGCACTGGCCTTCACCGACAGTATGCCATTAATCATTTCATCTTGCAGCATCTGTATACTTTCTTCACTATCCTGTAAATTTATAAATGCGGGACCTAGAACCCTGGAGGCAAAAAGCATGATGAGCGCATATACTGGAATCATCAATCCCAGAAAACAAAATGTCATATAGGGACTGAAATAAAACATCAAGCCAAGGAACAAACATATATTTACCATGGCGATTAAACCATTGACGCTGTCATTTACAATGAAGTGGCGAATTGCTCTTATACCAACTAGTCGATGTTGCAGTTCACTATTTGTTCGTGATAAAAAGTACTTCAATGGAAGATCGATCATGCGACTAACGATGTGATCCTGTATCAAGGCATCCAATTTCACCATGGTGCGCGATAAAATATTTCGCTGAAACAAAGTAAGTATTAAGCTTCCCACCAGTGCAGCGACCATTGCCAGAACCATGAGATCGAGGTTTTTTAGATCCTTTTCCGGTATTGCCTGGTCGATCGTTAATTGCACAAAAATCGGCAATAGCGCGATACTAAATGAAATTACCAGGGTAAGCATTAATGCAGAGAATACAGGCCAGGAAATATCTTTCAGCAGCACGCTCAACCACTGCCATGGTTGTTCTTTTTTTTCAGATTCCTGCTCGATCTCTGAACTATGTTCAAAGGTAATTGCATTCCCTGTCCATTGCTCTTTTAGATCCCCCACAGGTACCCAGGAAATTTTATTTGCCGGGTCTGCGACCCTTGCCTTATCATCGTTTATTTCGATTAATACCAACCAGTGATTTTTGCTTACATGAAGAATTGCAGGTGTATGTAAGTCAGAGAGTTTATCCCGGTTCACTTTTATATGCTGCGCGGCGATTCCTATTTCAGTGGATGCCTTGCAGAGTCCTTTTGCACTCGTTCCGTCCAGTCCAGTATCGGCAATCTCACGAATGAAGGACATGCTCACATCGAGGGAAAATGAAAGCGCGACCATAGCCAGGCATGCGGCTCCGCAATCGTTTTCATCAATCTGCGGAATAAATGTAAATCCACCATACTTGGCAATGCGTACAGAACTTTCCCGTAAACTTAAACCCACTTTCTGGTATTCATTAAACTCACCTGTATAAAAGTCCAGAGGCTTGCGAACAGCAAGATCATTATACTGCTCTATTCTTTTTTCTATGACAGTTTTGAGCTCTGGAAAATCTCTAATTAAGGATTCCCAATTTTCCGGATCGATGCGATAGATCCTGCAGTGACTTTTTGCTGTAACGGTTGCTGATCTCGGCTGACCTGTAAGCAAAGAGAGTTCACCAAAAATATTGCCTGGACGAAGATAGGAAATTACCCCCTCTTTACTTTCTTGCGAGACTGTTAAACGTCCAGATTCCACGATATACATAGGCCCAGTCACGTCTCCTTCATGCAACACTATTTCCCCTTGTTCGTATTCAACAGTTTGAATATTGTCGAGCAAGGCCCGAAAGAAGGCAAAGGACATATCTGAAAAGTCTGTATAGAGCTTAAGGAAGCTTTGCAGCTCCCGGTATTTTAATTGGAGCTCCAGATAATTTTTTACATTCGGGTTGGATTTAACAATTTTTTCAAAATCGTCTTTTTTCAATTCCATAAGCGAGAGTTTGGTGCTTGCCCTGACAGTGGCACTTCGTTGACCACCTTGCAGCAGAGCAATTTCGCCAAATGAATCCCCATCTTCCATAATGTAAAGAGGAATCTCGCTGCCATTCTCAGATTGTTTTAGAACCCGTGCGCGCCCGGATGTTAAGAGATAAAAAGCATCTGCCGCATCGCCTTCATTAACAATTATATCGCCAAATTCATAATGTTTTTCTGTAAAACATTTGATTAAGTCGTCCCGGGCAATGCCGGGTAAAAGTTTAAGGAATGAACTTTTTTCAATATCGTGATGACTCTCACTCATGAATTATAGTCAACTCTCCAATTGATTAATTGTATGCTGCGGTCTATATCGCTACTGAAAAAATAATCAGCTAATATGACCTCGCGGATCTGTTTTTGTATCTTTTCAGAATCAAAGGGAAGTTCGTTTTTTTTGCAAATTTTAATGACATGGTATTTATTATCATGCTGAAACATAATAGGCTGCAAGATTTCTTTTTCACTCGTGGTAATAAAATGTGGTTTGAGTGAGCTTGGCAGGTCTTTTACAAATGCGGTATCTTCATTGTGTGTGCAGTTTGTATCCTTTGCTATTTCGGCGTAGGACTGTTTGTCATAATTCAGGCAGCACCAGGCTTCCCTGGCCTGATTCAGTGTATCGAAGAGCAGTGTCTCATAGTTTATTTCAAGAAAATCCAGTTCATTTTCTTTATAGCATTGTTGCAAATTTTCGCTGGTGCACAGTTTTTCTGCCAATTCTATATAGGCATTTTCCAGGCAAGCTGCCTCGTCACTTTTGTAATGGACTGATTCAACGTCCGTGGATTCTGACGGATTTTTCTCAAGTGCGATAACGCGAGAAGAAAATGCCCGTATTAATGTGTCGAATGTATTATTAAAATGCAATTCGGACCATATCTCACGGCTGGGCATTTCCACCTTTTCAAACCATGCTTCAACTGATTGAACCTCGAGATCAAATTGCTGATCGCCAAGCATGCGATAGAGGTAGGTAAATAAGTCATCCTGGTTTAACAGTCGCTTATCCAGCCATTTTTGAGTTTCTTCTGTGGTAATGAGGTTTTGAGAGTAACGGAATTGATTGGACGCATTTTGCAGTTCCTGGGCATTTAATTCGCCGGATAATTCAAAAACTTTTTCAGTATTGCTCAAGTAGCCAAACGTATCCTTTAAATAAAGACTACTGTCTGCCCATGCAAGGATTTCATTCCAGTTGTAATCACGCCCAGATATTGACAAAACCGGCAGCTGGCGAAATGATTCTTCTGGCTTCGTTTCAAGGTCGATTTTCATACTGACAATTTACTTATGATTAGCCAATTATCAATTTATTTCGACTTAATCATTCGCCATATTTAGACGTTTTAGGCTGGACCAAATGGACTGAATACGCGATTCTACAGCATTGAGCTCTAAATTGATCTCTTCGCGACTAATTTTGGAGTATTTTTCCGGTTCATTGATCATTTCCTGCAGATATAGGATCTGGTCCGTTGTTGCCTGTAAGTCCATTTCCACCTGATTCACGCAGCGCTGGTACTTACCGAAGGTTTGTTCCATTTTATCATAGTTCTGCCATTTCACAATTGTCGACGTAATGATTTCTGCGAGCATCTGCAATGTAGACCGACAATGTTTTGGTAGTTCACCCGTAGGCATAAGACTGTCAGCGTAGATAATGCCCATTACCTGCTTTTGCCCGGTGCGGTAATTATAGGTAACCAGGGGTAAACATATAATTGATTTTAATTTAAATTTGCGGATCGTATCTGTATTTACATTCTGCTGCATGGCATCTTCAATAATGATAGAGCCATTGCCCTGTAATACCTGTTGTATGATGGATTGGCTAATGGTGTATTCATTGCTTTCGCCCTGGCTCAATATTTTGCCCCCCGACTCCCGGGCAGAGACTTCACGAAGATCCATTTCACCATCCGGCGTCTCCTCGACAAGAAATGCATATCCACGATTTGTATGCGTCAGCCTAAGTACAGCATCTACGGCATTGTCGACGACTTCTTGAAGATTTAATGAGGCATGAAATTCGCTAATAATTCCCAGCATGAGCTGCAATTGACCTGCAAGCGGGTCGGGTACTTTTGTTACCTTATTGCTATCCAGTTTCACCTGAGTAAATAAAAATTCTTCAACCCCGACACGTAACGTACAGGCATTTTGCAAACCAAGCTCATTCTCTACCTGGGCATCATTTACAAAACAGTTGCCGCGTTCACTGGTATCTTCAACATAGAACTTACCATTTCGATAAACAAATTGCATATGTTTACCTGAAATAAGATTACTGGGAACGACAAAGTCATTGCCGATATTACGACCCATCGTATGACTACATGGGCGAAGATCCCAAACAAGGCCTTTGGTTAAAACACCCCGGCCTAAGCTTGTTAATTTACCCACAATCAAACTACGTTCGCAATTATCACAGATATACCCATCACGAGGATTGGTAGCCTGACAAAAAGGACATATTACGTCTTGCATTATATTTCTACCACTTAAAATTCTCCATACATACCGAAGTTACTGGTCATTCCGCAAAATTCCAGAGCCTTTAAAAAATTTATTTATAGTTAATGGGTGGTACCTTTTCATTTTCGGGCCTGCTTTTCCATCGTTTATGCATCCATATCCACTGATCCGGGTAGGCAATGATTGCCTCCTCGATAAATTTATTGCATCGTTTTAGATTGTGCAGAATATTTTCGTCCTTGTCATCACTTGGATATTCGAGCTTCATTTCAGGTAGTATTTCCAGGTGCATGTGATAATGGTCCTCATCACGATATGCTCGAATGGGTAAAATTGCTGTTTCCTGTCTTTTTGCTAAAACAAGCATTCCCGGGCTGGTGCAACAGCTTCCATTAAAAAAATCGACAAAAACTCCTTCGGATGTAATCATGTTTTGGTCCATCATCATGCAAATTACTTGATTTTTTTTGAGTGTTTTCAATATTGTGCGGATGCTGTTTTTCTTGGGAATCGTGATTGTCCCCGTACTTTCACGAATTAATTTGAGAAAGGTCTGTCCTGCTTTTCCTTTTACCTTTTTGGAAACGGCACTCACGATATAGCCCCTATCCAAAAATGCCTTGGCGAAGAATTCCCAGTTTGCAAAATGCCCGCCCATGACAAAAACCCCATTGCCCTTGGCAATCGCCTTTTGCAGGTTTTCTTCACCATGGATGATGATCCGGCTGGCATCCAATTCTTTACCGGGAAGCGATATTAATTCAACAAGAAGAAAACCAAAATGTTTGTAAATTTTTTTAATGAGCTGCGCTTTTTCGGCGGCCGTTTTTTCCGGAAAGCAAAAATCCACATGTTTTTGAATGACTGATAATCTAAAATGTATAATGGACTGAAGAAAAAAGCTTATCGCCGACGCATAGATTTTCTGCATGAAAAAAGGCGATATTCTGACAGGGAAAAATAGTCCAAGAAGAAGGAGACGCATTAGCCAGGTATATTAAAACCCAGCTCCATCATCGTCATCGCCACCAACATCTTTAAGTTCAACCTTCCCTCTCATTTTCTTATTTCCGTCAGCCGGTTTATCGGCAGCTTTTTTATCCTGTTTCGCTTTACTGGCTGAAGTTCTTAGTACCACGTTGCCGTTTTTAATTGATTCAATCTTTTTATACTTAAACGCCAAGGTATATTTCGTATCATTTCCACTTACTTTGTAGAGCAGCTTAACCTTTGCAGATTTATCTTTTAGCTTGTCATATGAGTATTCCCAGTTTATCGGGTTGAATGCTTTTTTCTCAATCGCTGTATCCAGGCCCATCGCCAGACATTCGGCGCTGTTTAAGGTATAATCATATTTACCGACACTCTTATCGACCTTTAAGGAGATATATACGACTGCAAATTTCTCGCCCTCTGCCAAAGTGGGACGTGCCTTAAATTTGTCTTCTTCCCATTCAAGCTCTTCATTGTCCATTGATTCCAATAATTTAATAGTACCGACCTTGCCACATGGAAGCGAATCACTATTTTCCTTTTTTATGATTTTCTTGGCAGGGGCTTTCTTTTCAACTGCATCTTCTTCCTCTTGCGCAAAAACTGTAAATACGGTTAAAAACGCCACTAAAAATAATTTTTTCATTTCATTTTCCCTATTTGGGTTCTAATTTTTATCTAAGTGTAAAGGGAACTATAAATCGTCAAACCTGTCATTCAAATCAAATTTTGAATAAAGATTATTGTATTTTGCCTTAAGATGCTTTAGTTAGATGCATGATTATTACCAGTTTACAAAACCCTAAAATAAAAAATCTTGTAAAATTGCGTACTCGCAAGCAACGAGACAAACAGCAACTCTACATCATTGAGGGGTATCGGGCCTTATTGCGGGCTATGGACCATGGACACAGCCCCGATGAATTGTACATCTGCCCGGAACTCTTTATAGGCAGTAATGAAACTGCTCTTATTGAGCGTATCGAGGAATCGGGCACTGACATCCTGGAATTAAGCCCTGAGGCATTCAAAAAGGTTGCTTATCGTGAACGTCCTGAAGGACTTATGGCAGTTGCCAAGCAGTTTCATCCCGAACTGGACGATTTTACAGATGCGCAAAAACAGCTTATCATTACCGGTGAAGCAATCGAAAAACCCGGCAATCTGGGTACCATGC
>JABSQK010000541.1 GCA_013215875.1 Lentisphaeria bacterium | reverse complement strand
TGTAACAAAGCATCATGCACGCCGTTGGGACTATTTCCTTACTCCTAAGGGCATTACAGAAAAAGCACGCCTGACCTTTGATTTTCTCGATTTTTCTATGCATTTCTACCATGAAGCAAGAAAACTGAGCTCACAACTATGCAAAGACCTGACAATTCTTAAGAAAACAAATGTCTCATTTATAGGGGCCGGCGACTTGGCAGAAATTGTTTATTTGGGTGTGCAGGAGTGGGGGATGGAGCTTACAACGGTGTACGATGATGAAAAAGCTGGCAAGACATTTATGAAAGTCGATGTGAAATCGATTGATGAGATAGCTGAAGATGAGGCTGATTGCATTATAATTTGCCTTTATGACCGGAAACAACCCAAAAAAGAGCACTATTTACCTTCAGGAATTCCTGAAACAGACAAAATGTATTGGATTTTTGAATCTGCTGCTAGCGACCAGTAAGCCATGAATGTTCGGGTTATTCAAGCAAGCAAGCCGATATTTAAACGCTGACAGAGTACTCGCTCGACTAGTATATTACAGCCCTATTGAAAAATAACACTAAAAAAATTATGCCTTTCGCTTGACTATTGGCATATAATACTTATTTTAATTAGTACAATATAATTAAGCATGAATTTTATTAAAGGAGTTTGCAATGCGTGGATTGACAGATAAACAGCAGGAAATACTCGATTTTATTGAAGATTTTTCCCGTCGGGAAGGAATGTCGCCAACAGTCTATGAAGTTGGTGAATATTTCAAGATTCGTACACCAACCGCTTTTGCTCATATACGTGCATTACAGAAAAAGGGCTATGTGGACCGGAGCTCAAAAGCCCGCAGTTTGACATTGCTTCGTGGTTCTTCCCCCAAACACATGTCACTTACCCTCAGTATTCCGCTACTAGGCCGTATTAGCGCTGGTTTACCCCTATTCGCTGAAGAAAACAAAAAAGCGACCATACATGTAGATCCAGGCTTAATTGCCAGAGGAACTGGGGGACACCGCTTATTTGCTCTTGAAGTTGTCGGTATGAGCATGCAAGATGCTGGAATATTGGATGGCGATACACTGATTATTAAAGAAAGTAAAATTGCTGAACTCGGCGAGATTGTCATTGCTCTCGTAGATAAGATTGAGGCAACGTGCAAATATTTTTATCATGCAGAGGATCAGCAGATCGAATTACGGCCTGCCAATGACGATTTCAAGTCACAGTTCTATAATTACGATGAAGTTGAAATTCAAGGCGTACTGGTAGGACTCAACCGCAGATATTAATATTTTAGGTTGAATTTAGACATTCGGTGATTATGCTGGTTTCATGCGTATCGTTCACTTATGTCCAGGAACAGGTAATTATTACAATGGTGTAGGAATCCGTGATCATACTATGGTGCAGGCACTCCGTCGTGTTGGCCATAATGTGAAATTCATGCCGATTTTCCTGCCGGTAATTACCGAGGAAAAAGAAGTTGATACTTCTGAAATATATCTTGATTTCATTCACCTCTACTATTACCAGAAATACGCCCTCCTAAAATTTATGCCGGAATTTATTCAGCGGCGTTTCAACATCGAAAGTATGTCTCGCAAAGCTACAAAACTTAAAGAGACCTGGACGCCTGCAGAGAATTTGAAATTCGCCATGGGATTGGCAATAAATGCTGATAATTCTCCCGAATACCAATTTTTGGTTGAGGAGATTAAAGAGTTTAAGACGAATGTTATTAGCATAACCGGAGCCTATTCCATGGGCTTGGCACCTTATTTGAAAAAGCATTGTCCAGATACAAAAATCATCGTTCATTTCCAGGGCGAGCATACTCTTCTGGAGGCCCTGGATAAAGACCTTGGTGATAAATTTATTGAGCATATTCGTAACTGTGCTGAATCCGTAGACCAGGTCATCTTTCAAAGTGAATTTGCCAAAGACTATTTTGCAGATAAGTGGAAACTCTCTTTAGATAATTCCCGTGTAATAGAAAATGGTATATCAATGAATCTATTTAAAGTTCAGGATAAGACCCCGAAAAAAGAAACGATTGGGCACCTCTCACATTTGCAGAAAGGAAAGAACCTAAATGCCCTTGTTGACGCGTTTAAATTAATCTGTGAAAAATTTCCTCAATGTCAGATGAAGCTTGGCGGCGGAATGAATATGAAAGACTTAAACGAAACTCAAGATATACTGTCTGCATTAAAGGCAGATGACAAGTATAACATGAAAATCATGCCCAACCTGCCACTCGATAAAAAGTTGGATTTTCTAAAAAGCCTGGATGTTTTAATTATTGCCTGGCACGACAATGATGATTGTGACAACTCGTGTCTGGAAGCAATGGCATCCGGCATTCCTGTCATAGCCCCTGCTAAAGGGCCTTACTTGGAGATCCAGGAAAAAACAGGTGCGCTTTGCCTGTTCAAGGCACCCAAAGAAATAATTACCCTCTATAATAAAATTCGCACAAATAATAAGTTTCGTAAGGATATTTCTATAAAATGCCGCCAGGGGGTTATGGAGCATTATACTATCGAACGTATGGTCGGCGATATCCAGATTGTACTGGATGAAAAATAAAGTTTAACTCAATTTTCGCTTTCATCCCTGCTAGTCTGTTCGGAACCAGACCTGGTTAAATTTCAGTTCATAAATCAATCTGACGAATAATTTCTTTATAGGGATACGTTTCATAAACTGCGAAAGAATTGAGTTTTTTTATTTTGTGTTTAGTAAATGCCGGGCAATTTATACCACAGAGGAATCGTGCAGCGGATGCTTCACTTAAAAATTCCTTAGGAAAATTGGCTTTGAATTCTGTTAAACTTTCATTTATCTCAGCTGCTGATATTGGCACCAATTCCCCCGCTTTAATCTCGATAGGTCCTGTTAAACAGGCACTGCAATGTCCGCAATTTTGGTTGAATGTTTCTTCGCCAAAGTAACGTGCCAGATCGAAGCTTAAACAATCACTGTTTTCAAAGAAATCGAGCATGTTATCGATTCGCGAAATTTCCGATTCTTCGATTTCTTGAAATTTATCATAAATTCTTTGGGCATAGTCTACCAGGTCAAATTGGCGATTCGTTATCTCATACATATCGACTGTTTGTTTTGCTTCAAGATTTATCCAGCCCTTTTCATCGATATATTCCAGGGCTGTAATAATGCGGGCCCGGTCACAATTGTAGTTTTGTGCAATGCCCTCTACATCGACCTTTACCCATTTCCGTTTGTGCTCGGATTGATCAAAAATAGTTTGGATAAAGGTGGCCCGTTCACCATCAAAATTTTTGACAATCTGCTCTGCATCCAGATTATAAGTGAAGGAATAGTCTTCATAATAGGCATAGAGTGTTTTTATGACTCGTGCCATTTCGAGATAAACCAGCAATGTTTTTAGTGGCAGCATGCGCAAGTTTAATTCATTCGATAGACTCAGTATTTTTACCGGCCAGTTTGTTTCGGGAAAATCTTTTATTTGCTGCAGCAATTTATAAATGGCATCGTATTCGGCAGTATCGCCATAAACAAAATTCTTAAGCAGGTTTAAGTTATCCCGGCTGCAGAGTACCTCACAATATGAATCCTTGCCATCGCGGCCAGCACGGCCAATTTCCTGGCTGTAATTCTCCAGGGATTTCGGCATGTCGTAATGAAAAATTTGTCGTATGTCAGATTTGTCGATGCCCATGCCGAAGGCAATTGTTGCGACGATGCAGTTCTCTTCTCCAGACATAAAACGATTTTGAATATCTTCGCGGTCCTCAGTTTTAAGCCCGGCATGATAGGCCAGGGCGGGATGATTCTTATTTGTCAAAAAAACAGCCAGTTCTGCAGCGGTTTGCTGTTGTGTCACATAGATAATTGTTGACTGCTCAGGATCCAGCTTCTCCAGCAAATAACGTCGTTTCTCCGATGCCGAAATTGCCGATGCATGCAACTTGAGATTTTCACGATAAAAGCCGGTCACCAATACATTGTCAGGGTCGATATCAAATTTTTCACAAGTATCAAATATCACGTCTTCCTTTGCAGTGGCTGTGAGCAGTAGAACTTGTGGAAACTGATACTCTATGCGGTATGCAGGAAGCTTGAGATAGTCCGGCCGAAAATTATGGCCCCATTCAGAAATACAATGTGCCTCATCTACAACCAACATTGAAAGACGCATTTGCTTGAGTTGATTTCGAAAACGTTCATTTCGGAATCGTTCAACCGAAACCATGAGAATTTTAATTTCACCGCGTTTTGCACGATCGATGATGGCGCTATATTCGTCGCGTTCAAGGCTGGAATCCAATCGTTCCGCAGCAATATTTTGGCTTTTTAGAAAATCCACCTGGTCTTTCATTAGAGAGAGCAGGGGTGATACAACAAGTGTCAGATTCGGTAGCAGGATTGCGGGTAGCTGATAACACAGCGATTTCCCTGCGCCAGTGGGAAATATTGCAAAAGCAGAATGCCCATTCATTAATGCAGAAATAATTTCTTTTTGGCCAGTTTTAAATTCGCCAAAACCAAATGCTTTTTCTAATTCGTTTTCTAAGTTCATCAGGCTAGGATAACCCACCTATGTCAGATGCCAACCTGATGGGAAATTTTTCTCAAGGGGATTTACTCTGGGATCATATTAGATCCCTTGGCTCTACGAGATTCGGTATTTAGTAGCCGCGACACGCCGTGGTGCGGAAATAGTATCAATCAATACTGTCAAAGACAGATTCGTACACATTTTTTACCAGAACGTCCCAGTTGATAATTCACGATAACGGACGAAGGACGGTTTCTCAATTATCAGACTGCTTGTTGAACTAGAGGATTGATGAATGACCACAAGAGTCATTTCAATCCTTTATTGTTCTGTGGTTTAGATTCACTTTTTTTCTGGGCATCATATTCTTCCCAAAATTCCAAGACTGGTTTTCTGTTGATCCGTTTCAATGTTTTTACAGAACGTAGAAATTCTATATTTATTGCTGATCTTGGTATCCATAGTTCTTCTAACGGCATCCCTTTCAGTACGCTTATGTCACTAACTTTGGTTTGATAAAAATGCAATACTTTTAAATGCATTCCTTTGAGGGCGCTTATATCACCAACCAGACTTCTATTCAAGTATAATGAATGCAATGGCATTTCTTTAACGGGACTTATATCACTGACCTGAGTATCGCTTAAAGTCAATGAATACAAACGCATTTTTTTAAGGGGGCTTATATCGCTAACTGGGGTTTGATAAAAATACAATACTTTAAATTGCATTCCTTTAAGAGGGCTGATATCACTGATCTGAGTATGATTAATATGCAATCGATTTAACTGCATTCCCTTGAGGGGGCTAATATCACTAACCTTGGTATCTTGCAACATTAGAGAACTTAAAGACAATCCTTTAAGTGCGCTTATATCAGTTATTGCGTACTCAGCAAGATTAAGATCTAATCCATCTCCGTATAAATGATTATATGCTTGCTGAATACTAAACCCACCATCTTTTTGCCCAATTTCTCCAGCGCTTATATCATACCGCCACTTATTTACTTGCGGATTATCTCTTTTCAGTTGTTGAAATGCCAATTCTATATTTATCACTTTCCATGATGTGAGTATTATAGGAGATGTGATTATTAACACAATTAGCATTGTTAGTTTCCATCTCCGTCGCGCGAGCTTCAGCGCACGGTGCATTAGATCAGCAAGACGGACCATCGGAGGGAGCTTTGTTTGTACGGGATTAGTCATGGTAGAAACAATAACTTAATCTTAATAATTAGCCAGTTTGTTTATTCATTCCCCACAGAACTTCTTATTCTGCACCACGGCGTGTCGCAGCTACTTTTTAGTTCGTTTCATTTCCGCGCAACTCAGCAAGGAATTGCTCACGGGATTCAGTTGAGAGGAGTTCGCTTTCTTCTCTAAGCGGTATGTCTTTTAGATGGCGTGCAAAAAATCCATTTTCATTTGTTCTGACTTTGTTTCCATCTTTGTGCACAGCCACAGAACCCAAACCACACGATGGCGATTTACTTTTTAGGATGAACCCACAAATGCCATGGTCTAGAAGTGAGTGGATTTTACGCTTGGCGTAGCCAGATATTTTATCACTCAGGTCATCACCAGTCGCTGGCATGATTAAGCGTTGTTGATGGTTTATGATGTTAATTTGTATTGGATTGCGTGGACTTCCTAAACCGATTTCCATTTCGGGACAAACTGCGATAAGCTCACAATGCAGGGAAAAGAAGTCGAGTATGTCATCTGCCTTTTTATGATTGCCATCATGGCGTACTTTCTGGCCAAGCAAGCGGAAACAGCGAGCTTCAGTTTATCCATCTGATTTTAGTCTGAAATAATAGACCAGTTGATTGCCATATTTTTTATGACGAATGATATCCCAATAGTCCAGACATGATGGATCCAGTGGATTGTGTTTGGATTGCTCCATGACCACAAGTGCATCTTTTGCCCAGTCTTGGAATTCACTATTCTGCAGAAGTTCATAAGAGCCTTTTTCGTGGTCGAGTGGATTATAGGGTGGGTCGGCAAGAATAATATCCGGTTTCCAGTGACTTAATATTTTTGCTGCACTCAGTATATCCCCACAAAAGACCTTATGCTCGCCATGGTCTTCATCATCTATAAAGTCTTTGAGTTTTTCGAGATTTTCTTTGAGCGCTTTGACACGTGCTGGGTCCTGCTCAAACCAGGCTACCTGTCCGGCCGCACGGCTGAATGCCTCAAAACCAAGTGCTCCGGAGCCTGCAAATAAATCGACAATACAAAGTCCCTCGATGGGTTCGAGTGAAGAAAAGACGGCTTCGCGCACACGGTCCATAGTGGGCTTAACCCCATCCGGTGGTGACTTTAATTGTAAGCCGGCTGCATATCCGCCAATAATTCGCATAGTCGTTTCTATTCGTTAATGATTCGAAGATTGCTCATAAAATCTTTTTTATTGCGCCAGTCGCTGGCAACTTTTACATGCAGCTTTAGATCGATACGCACATCGATTATATCTTTCAGGGCCGTGATTGCATCGCGCTTTATCTGCTTGAGCATATCGCCATTCTTACCAATCACAATTAATTTTTGGCTTTTGCGTTCCACAAAAATAGTCGCGGCAATCTTCAGTTTATTTTCGCTTTCTTTCCATTGATCAATTTCGATGGCGATGGAGTGGGGCACTTCCTTGCGAAGGAGATTTAAGCTTGCTTCACGAATAAGTTCTGCGCCAATATCACGGGTATATGAATCGGTGACCTGCTCCGGGTCGTAAAAAAACGGGCCTGTACTGAGCTCTGCTCGTATTGCATCGAGCACGGGATCAAGACTCTTTCTATCCTGTGCGCTAATTTCAAAAACGGGCACATCATCCAGAATTTCCAGATAAAAGGCTTTTGTTTCGGCAATTTGTGCGGGTTCGGCAATATCAATTTTATTAATCAGCAAGATTTTTTTACGATGCGATTCGGCTACGCGTTCAGCGATCATTTTATCTTCTTTGCCGGGTTCGCGACTGGGATCCGCCATGCAGAGCAGTACATCCACATCGTTTAAAGTACGAAAAATATCTTCGAGCATTGTTTCACTTAATTGGCTGTTGCCGATATGGGCACCCGGTGTATCGATAAAAACAATTTGGCTTTTTTCATCGGAGAGAATACCGCGCCAGTTTTTACGGGTGGTTTGTGGTTTGTTCGAAACAGCCGACAGGTGAAAGTCGAGTACAGTATTGAGAAAGCTGGATTTACCCACATTTGGGCGCCCAACAATACTCACAAAACCAACTTGGCCTGTAGGCCAGTTTGCAATCTCATCTGACATTATAGAATCGATTGAAACAACGACTCAAGATTTACCTTTGAATAGGCCTCAAGCGCGAAAAGTGTTTTGGTACTTTTTATACCTATTTGGTTTTGTATATCTTCGGTGACGATGCGAGACAGTTTTGTATTATCACCAACACGAACAATACATAGAATGTCATATTCTCCGGCAATCGGGTAGACTTCGGCGACACCTTCTAACGTGAGTAAATTTTCGGCAATTGAACGGACGTTTTTTTCTTCAATATTTATTAAAATGAAAGCATTGACCATTTTATTTAAAATTCCTAATCCAGTTTTTTTTGTATAATCTTTAGTTAATATATGCAGATGCCTAAACAAAAACAATCTTCGATTACAACTTTAGTTGATTAGTTCTAAGTCTTCGTCTCAAATACCTAAGTATTTGAATTGTACTTTACACATCCATTTGCTTGGATATCTTATTATCATGCAATGGAAAAATAATACACGATCCCCAAAAACGGTCAAAACGCACCAGCGCAAGATACATATCTGGTATTTGGAGATATGCACTGAGGCGGATATAAACTACAAGTTTTGTAATGATGAGAAATTGTCAATTTATCAAGCAAAACTCCCATCACCCGAACTGAGTCGCTATATGTATACTGCAGTAGGCGGTGAATTTTTCTGGGTTGACCGCTTGCCCTGGAACAGGGACCTATGGCAAAAATACCTTGATCGTCCCGAGCTGGAAACCTGGATCGCCAGTTATGATGGCACACCTGCGGGCTTTTTTGAATTGGAACTCCAGGCTGACCAGAGTTGTAAAATAACATACTTTGGGCTCATAAGACAGTTTTTCGGCAAGGGCCTTGGTGGGCATCTCTTAAGCAAAGCCGTGGAACGGGCCTGGGAAAAAAGCAACGGACGCATTTGGGTGCATACCTGCGACATGGATCATGAACATGCTTTAGAGAACTACAAATCTCGAGGATTTAAAGTTTTTCGCGAAGGGGATTTTGAAAAAATCCTGCCGACTCAGCCAGTTGGCTCCTGGAAGGGCTCCAATGACGACTCACTTTTTTAATGCATTTTAAGTATAAAATGAAGTGATTTCACAAGAAAATCGTCGTCTATCCATGACATGATTCTACTTGATTTTACGTTAGAATCGGCTACTCGTTAAGATTGCAAAATTACAGGAGATTTATTATGGCCCTCTGGGGTGCACGTTTTAGCAGTGATACGAATGAATTGCTGGCCAAGTTGAGTGAATCCATTTCATTTGACCAGCGTCTTTATGCCCAGGATATCGCGGGCAGCATCGCTCATGTAAAAATGCTTGCAAAACAATCCATCATTCCGAAAGAAGATGCCAAACAAATCATTGCTGAATTGGGCACGATAAAAGCTGAAATTGAAGCGGGGGATTTTGAATTTAAAGAGAGTCTTGAGGATATTCATATGAATATTGAGTCCAGGCTGATTGAACGTCTTGGTGATGCTGGGGCAAGAGTGCATACTGGCCGTAGCCGGAATGACCAAATCGCCACAGATATCCGTTTATATCTGCGTGATGAAATATCAGAAATAAAAATATTATTGAGCGCATTGCAAAAGTCTCTAGTGACTGTGGCCGATGCGGATGACCAGGCGATATTGCCGGGGTTTACTCATTTGCAGCATGCTCAGCCAGTTCTCTTTGCCCATCACCTTTTGGCGTATGTGGAAATGTTTAGCCGGGATATGGGCCGTCTTGAGGACTGTGCCAAACGCATGAATGTTTCGCCACTGGGTGCAGGCGCTATGGCAGGCAGTACCTTCCCGATGGATCGTGAATTCGTTGCTAAGGAACTGGGTTTTGACTCCGTTTCACAAAACAGCATGGATGCGGTGTCAGACAGAGATTTTGCAGTGGAACTGCTCTCTGCTTTATCATTGATCATGTTACATATATCGAGATTATCCGAAGATATTATTTTCTGGAAATCCCAGGAAGCATCATTTATTGATCTCGGCGATGCCTTTTGTACAGGCTCGAGTATCATGCCGCAGAAAAAAAATCCAGATACCGCAGAGCTGGGCCGTGGAAAAGCAGCCAGAGTATTTGCAGATCTAAATGCTTTGTTGATCTTAATGAAAGGCTTGCCCATGTGTTACAACCGTGACATGCAGGAAGACAAAGAACCTGTATTCGATGCTGTTGATACGACAAAGCTTGTCTTGGCTACCTTTGCACCAATGATCGAAAGTATCGAAATCAATCAAGCGAACATGGCCACCGCATCGTCAGAACCAGCCTTAATGGCAACTGACCTGGCCGAATGGCTGGTAAAGGACGGCATGCCCTTTAGAACTGCCCATCACAGAGTCGGATCACTGGTCGCCTGGTGCAATGAAAATTCTCTAGCTCTGGATGCAGTGAGCCTCGAGCAAATGCAAATTTCGATTCCTGAAGCGAAAGCAGAATGCCTGGATTTATTTTCCGCCGAAAATTCCGTGAAGCTCAGAGATATTACCGGTGGTACCGCACCAAAGCAGGTACGCAAGCAGATTGACTACTGGAAGAAACAGCTCAAGTAAGCTTCTTGAAATTGCAGTTGGGTAATCCGTTCTGATTTATAATAGTGTTCGTATTAATTTTAAGAGTGGGCACCAAACAAATTAAAATGCTTCATGAAGGATATAGAATCCATAGATAAAATAATCAAAGCGCTGCACGAAAGGGTGCTGAAGATTTTCATTTTGGTTTCATATTTCATCAATTACGCCGAAATAACTGGAGGTTTGGAGCGCAGCGGAAAACCATCCGGTTGATTGTATTTTTAATTTTCATTTAATTGATCGTAAAGTTCAAAAGCTGCAGTTGGGAAGTTGTCATCAAATGCATTCAAAAAGAACTCACATATATCGAGTTTAGTCATCTCTATAATTTCTTCGATTTGATATTCTTCTTCTTCCCAAAGCTCATCGTGAGAAGCGTAGCCAACACAAAGATTTTCAAGAGACATTATTATAGGGTCGCCATTTAGACCTATGCCAATTATTAAGAACCCATTTTCAAGGCACTGGGAACTTTGTTCATCAAGATTTTCAGTTTTTAATGCATTGAACTGATGAATATAAATTCTATTAACTTGAACACCACAGGTGAAAGAACACTCTGAAAGAATTCTTATCGTGTCTTGATCTATGCCAAGCTGAGTAAGCCAATCGACAACTGCAGAATCAGGTTTCAAGACCTCAGGCAATTCAGTTTTTTTAAGTATGTTAAGTAATGATTTCATTGAGAACGTCTAGGCTCTGCCCGAAGCATGAGGGGCAGAAGACGTTTGTTCGGAGTTCACAATCTTCTTGCACTCGTACTTGCGACTAATAATGTTTTTAATTGAAGACTCAAATTCTAGATCGTCAGCGGAAGCCGTGACAAGTACATCATAGTTAGATCCAAATTCTGCCGCAATTGGATTCAATGGGAATAGCCCTCGTTCAAGTCGACGTCCACAATTGACTTGAAAGCCTTTACCTTGAATAGCAATATCAAATTGAGCAGTAGTGAATCCATTGGGGAACAGGATATTAACCACATAGTCTTGATCAATCGAGTGACAATAGTTCATCACATCTACAATCACATCTGGAATGATTGTGCCAAAACCGAAGAGAGAGAACCTACTTTGGTCCACCAATTTTCCTTTTTTGAGCTTTGACCAATTGACTACTCGTCCAGTACTCTTTGCTTCCGCTAATAGTGTAATCATTTATATTCCTCCGAACGAATTAAGGTTTTTCGGGCGCTTGCCGCCCAGAAATGCCATGTTGAACGAATCGCTTTTTGAACATAGTATTTTCCACCCGTTTTTGTTTGTTATATAGATAACTCTAACGGGTACCGACGGTAAAGGCAAGCTG
>JABSQK010000540.1 GCA_013215875.1 Lentisphaeria bacterium | reverse complement strand
CTCGTGCAAATAATGCCTGCAAAGATGCGCCGATACCAAAGCCCATCATGGTCGATGTTATATCAAGCAGACGGTTGTCTACATTGTAACCTTTTTCAATAATGAAGAGCCAGCCATCTGTCATATGCTCAGGCGTATAAACCACTTTGTCGAGTAGAATGTACCAGACAAACAGATTGAGCAAACCAAACCCTACAACGACCAAACCCATGACCGCTCCGGAGCGAAAGGCAATTTGCAAACCCGCATTTAAAGATTCACTTGCCCCTTGTGCGGTACGATTACTGGCCATAGTAGCAGTCGACATACCGAGAAATCCACAGAGTGCGGAAAACATCGCACCCATAACAAATGCCACTGGCACAAGTGTATTTTGCAAGCCATAGCCAGCCATTACACAAAAGACAACAAAGAGCACCGCAACGACGATACAAACACTTTTGAATTGACTGTTGAGGTATGCCCGTGCCCCTTCCCTGACATATCCGGCGATGCGTTGCATCGTCTCATTGCCCGGATCGGCTGCTTTCACTTTGTTAAAAAAGATATAAGCAGTAATGAGTGCTGCAATAGCACCAATGGGGGCAATAAATAATAAGTTTTGAATAGTAAAAGTTTCTGCAGCTTTTTCAATATTTTCTGCAGCATACACTGTACATAGCGGCAATGACATGCCGGCTACAATTAGACGCCTCATTTAAGTTCCTTTTCTCCTGTTAAATACAGCTGCAAAATATATTTATTAGAGGATAATTCAATAGAATTTGAAAATTATTTTTTATTTAGGTCCTATTCCTTTTTCTTTAAGCAAGTCAATAAATTCATCTTCCTGTTTGATGCTCAGACTTTTTACCTTCCGTATAAATTTCATCTCATTTAAAGGAATTTTACTCAAGTTATTTGCTTTGAGGTATATGGAATAAAATTTCTCGTCTTTTTCAGCAAACATCCCCTGAAAACGCTGCCCATT
The DNA here is from genome assembly GCA_013215875.1 of Lentisphaeria bacterium. Taxonomy (GTDB): domain Bacteria; phylum Verrucomicrobiota; class Lentisphaeria; order JABSQK01; family JABSQK01; genus JABSQK01. Next base: position 2,575 of record JABSQK010000540.1, on the reverse strand, counting down.
CCACTCGATCAAAGCATCGGGTTTATAAATGCTTAAATTTGCCACTTCACCCTGAGTGAGACGACGCTCTTTGGATTTTTGCCCCTGATACATCGAGTACACTGCCACTTCCTCTTTGCCGGTTATTGTAACAAAAGACGAAAAGCCCTTTGTTTTTATCTCAGTATTTGAGTAGAATACGCCATCCACATATATATCAGACCCGGCAGGGAGCACACGAACCTGGATTGATTTTTCAGGATTTACTGCCTTGCTGACAGGCGTTAATTTAAAGGTAACAATCTTCTCTACAGGTACTTCTATTGATATCTCTTTATCATGATAACCATCCTTTCGTAGTACAAAATTATAGGATCCTGGCGGTATACCTTTATAATGCAACGCTGTCTTGCCTTTCAAATCAGCATTATTATAAACCTCTGCACCTAATGGCTCGGATAATATTTCCACATTATAGACTTCTGGCCCCTCCGTAGTTGCCAGTCGCAAGGCAGAAAAAAACAGTGCAAATGCACATACAGATAGTGCGATGTAAATCTTTTTTTTGTTTTCAAGATAGTTTGGGTTGCTGTGAACAAGCTTCATCTGGCAGGCACTTATCTGAATCGTATCGCCCAAGTGTAATTCTCTACGCGTCTCTATCTTGGTTTCATTTACCAGCACCCCGTTTAAAGACTCAAGATCAACAATCTCCAGAACATCATCAGTCCAGCTTAATTTTGCATGCTGCCGCGATACACCATCGCCGTCGATCAGCACATCGCAGGTATTATCCCTGCCCATGACAATCCCTGAGCGGGTAATTGGCTTCAACTTACCGGCATGCGGCCCATCCAAAATCTGAATGCGAAAATTATGAAATTCTATGGTCATTTATTCTAACGCCAGTTCTATTACATATACGATAACTCTAAACGAGCGAATTTCACGCAATTCAGGCCTTAGGCATGCTAACGACGCAGATGCATTATGCAAAGCCCGTTATATTAACGGGCTTTGCGTGGTGTAGATGCGAGGCAGCAAAGTGCCGTTCTATAGTGATTATTGCAAGTGCATGCTAACGAAGCAGATGCATTATGCAAAGCCCGTTAACGGACTTTCAGGCTGGCTATGCCGATAAAGGCCAGAACCAGAGCAATTATCCAAAAACGAATCACTATTTGGGTCTCGGTCCAACCGCTCATTTTAAAGTGATGATGGATTGGCGCACACTTAAATAAACGTTTTGGCTCGCCAGTTAATTTTCGAGTGAGCTTAAAATATATCACCTGAAGAATGACCGTTCCTGCTTCCACAACGAAGATCCCGCCAATGATTACCAATAAAAATTCCTGTTTGACCAGCACCGCTATCAAACCAATCGCTCCGCCCAAGGCCAGGCTGCCTGTGTCACCCATGAACATCGATGCAGGATAGCAATTATGCCACAAAAATCCCAGTCCGGCACCGGCAATCGCCGCGGCTACGACAGAGACTTCTGCACTATGCACAAACGGAACACCCAAATAAGATGCATGCTCAGAATTACCACAGGCATAAGCAAAAATAGCATAGGCAATTGCCGTAATTACCGTGCATCCCACTGCCAGACCATCCATACCATCGCTCAAATTTACCGCATTCGAAGAACCCACCACAACCAACGTACCAAAGCCAACAATCACCACCAGTGGTAGCGCCATGAGTATTGGTGTTTTCACAAAAGGAATCCATAAGTTCTGGAATATTTTTCGGCTGTCTTCATCGCCCGTATGATATAAGAGGTAAACTGCAACTGCGGCAATGATGATCTGCCCCGCAAGCTTCGCTTTTCCCGAAATCCCGTCCTTCGATTTGCGGACCACCTTGAGATAATCATCCGCGAAACCAATCATGCCCAGCAAAATTAATAGACCCAGGAAAATCAGTGTTAGGCTATTCGACAAATCCGCCCAAATCAAAACAGATAAAATGGTTGCCCCAAGAATTAAAATCCCACCCATGCTCGGAACATTCTTTTTTTGATTTAAAGTTTCCTCGTCATCTTCCACCAGCCCTTCCAGACGATTCGGTGCGACAAACTGTAAACTAATCAATAACTTCACAGTCAATTGTCCAAAAACAATCGCCATAATAAACGCCGAAAAAGCCGCACCTCCCGCACGAAATGTCACATATTCAAACAAACGCAAGGGGGTTTTGCTTATATCCTGATTGTTCTCGAACATAACCCAGTAGATATAATCAAACAAAAATAGCCTCCTGAAAACTACTTGCCCCTATTAGATAGATGACACCGATCGCCAGTCCTGCAATTAATATTAAATAATATTTCTATTTAAAAAGAATAAGTAGCTGGCACTAACAGAATATTTATTGCCCTTCGTATTGACATTCATGAACTTAAATTTACAATTATGCAGTTTTTAAGGCCAGCGTAGCTCAGTTGGTAGAGCAATTGACTTGTAATCAATAGGTCATCGGTTCGACTCCGATCGCTGGCTCCAGCACAAGCCCCTGTTAGCAGTAATTCCATGCTACAGGGGCTTTTTTATTACTGAGAAAAGTTAGATAAAAGTAGCTCGGTTACATCTTT
>JABSQK010000054.1 GCA_013215875.1 Lentisphaeria bacterium | reverse complement strand
TGGATTTTTTCAGGGATGGCAGTCTTCCCTGCATTGTAACCAGCCGGGTATTGAATGAAGGGATTGATGTACCCGAAGCGAGCGTTGGAATCATTGTATCTGGCACGGGCAGTGTGCGCGAGCATGTGCAGAGACTTGGGCGAATTTTGCGGCCACAGTCTGGTAAACAGGCTCAGCTTTACGAGCTGATAAGTGCAGGAACTGGTGAGTATTATACCTCGGAGCGCAGGCGTCAGCACAATGCCTATAAGAATTGAAATATGTTAACAAAAGAACTAGTTAAATACCGATTGCTGAAAGGCAAAGCAAAACCCGCTTTTGTAGATACTGAGGGGAAGGACCTACAATTACTTGCAGACTATATGATTGGGTTTTATGCGTCTGCAGTTTCCAAAAACCGTGGTGAAATTGATACGGAGGTGGATTTATTTACGAAGGGAACAACGCATCCGTTTATTGCCAGAGGCTTAAACAAACTCCTGCTTGATACAGCAGATTTTGAATCGCGGCATAGTGAGGATCATTGTGCCTGGCGCGAAGCTCTTTTACTAAAATCCGCAGAGCTGTTGAAAGCTGGAAAGCTTGATGAACTTGAGGAATTGTCGAAAACATCGGCAGCCGAAAAGCAGCTTTATGGAGATTTGCCGGAATACGATAAGTTGCTATCCGTTAAAGAAATTTTCTCAGCAGAATTATTAAATAAGTATAATGTTGCCCAGGTGCAGGGTATTTTGATTCATGCCCGCAGCATGACAGTATCGATTCCACGAAAAACAGATGCGGCGCAATTGCGTAGGCTCTTTAAGTACATGAAGTTTTTTCGTTTGCTTGCGGACATAAGGGTGGAAAAGGACAGCTACATTATTCAAATAGATGGGCCCTTAAGTGTCCTGGATTCAGCAAAAAAGTACGGCTTGCAATTGGCAATATTTTTTCCTGCTATTTGTCATTTACCTGAATGGGAAATTCGGGCTGCATGTTTTTTAAAGAAACGTGAAATCGACCTGGTGCTGAATCAAAAATCGAGTTTGCAGAGCCCATATAAAAATTTCCAGGCATATGTTCCTGAGGAGATTCAGCTCTTTGCTCAACACTTTAAGGAAACAGTTGATGACTGGGAACTGGTGAAAGACATTCCCTTTCTCGAGGGTAGTCAGGCAAATGAAGAAATAATCTTTCCCGATTTCACATTAAAAAACAGATCCGGTAATTTTGTCTATTTGGAGCTCTTTCACCGTTGGCATAAGGCAGCTTTGCAAAAACGTATACAGTATTGTCTGTTGAATCCGGACTTTCCACTTATCATTGGCATCGATTCACGCTGTATGGATAAGGAAATTAAGGCGGCACTGGAATTGTCGAATTTTCCGGAAGCCAAGTATTTTACATTTCGCGATTATCCCACTGTGACGAAAGTGAAGAAGTGTTTGGAATTAAAGACCTGAATGAGCATTATGTTTGTCTAGCACGCTGTTCTTTGATGATGGCTAGCATTTCTTTGACAGTGGTGACCTTTTCGCGCGGCTTTCCATGTTGATGGCCGATTTCCACTTCATACTTGTCTAAAAGCTTCCAATCTTTAAATGTGACATAATCGATATTCTTGCTCTTTAAGTATGCTTCAATGGCCTCTGGTTTTAAATTATCATCAAGTTCATCGACAGTATTCTCACTAAAATCCTTGAGCAAAAGACTGGTTGTTTCTACCGCATCGGGCTTGTTAGTACCGATAACGCCTGATGGCCCGCGTTTTGCCCAGCCTATGACGTATTCTCCAGGAATAACTTTGTCATGGTCTAAATCCGTAACACGTCCACATACATTTGGGATAATGGCCTTATCCGTGTCGAATGGTACATCCGGCAGTGAGCGTCCTCTATATCCGATGGATCTGAAAACGAGCCCAACAGGTAAGTCTATTGTTTCCTCAGTGGCTTTGGAACTTATGCGTCCATTTGCCCCTAATTCCAGTTTATTCTTTACCAGTTTGATTCCTGAGACTTTGCTATCTTTTTCGTAAAGCTCGACTGGCGAATGAAGAAACATCAAATGCAATCGTCTCGGTTTTGACAAATCCGGATCTATATGAATATTTCTCATAATGCATACATTGTCGGCAGTATTTTTGTCGGCAGATTTCAGCGCATCCTCACTCGCAGAGTCGAGATCCAGAGCAGCCGGGTCAATTGATACATCGGCCATTTCGAGCTCGAGCAATTCTTTTAGTTCCTGAGGACTGAAGGCGGCCTGGACAGGACCACGGCGGGCAATTAAATATATGTCCTTCACTTTGTTGTGCTTTAATGCTTCCAATGCATAATCTGCTATATCGCTATCCGCCAATTCGTCTGCTGTCTTGGCAAGGATTCGTGCTGCATCGATTGCCACATTTCCCATACCGATCACTGCGATGTTCTCGGCTGATAAATCAAAAGTCTTATGTAAATAATCTGGATGACCATTGTACCACCCAACAAATTCAGTTGCAGAAAAACTTCCTTCTAATTCCTCACCCGGAATATTCATGTGCCGATCAGTTTCAGCACCTACAGCATAAACGATGCAATCATAAAACTGTTTATATTCGAGATGGCTGATATCCGTACCAAAGGTCACATTGCCAAAAAAACGAAAACCCGGCAGACGAGCAATT